>CAZOIB010000062.1:0-24627 GCA_964579785.1 uncultured Lysobacter sp.
CGCGTCGCGCCGCGTCGTCCCGTCTACGCTTCGGTCGTCGTTGCGAGGCCGCACGACTGGCGCCCCGGCCATCGTGATCACCGGGACGGATACGACAGGCGCTAGCGTTTCCTAGGGTTTTTCCAGGCCGAATTGCCAGAGCAGGAAAGCCCAGCGGTCCGCGGTGCGGCGCTGGGCCTGGTCGCGCGTGCTGCCCACCCCGTGGCCGCCGTCGTATTCCAGCCGCATCAGCACCGGCCGGTCGCTCGCCGTGGCGGCCGCGAGGCGCGAGGCCGTCTTCAACGTCATCCAGACGTCGACGCGGATGTCGTTGGCGCCGTGCTCGAACAGCACCGCGGGGTACTTCACGCCGTCCCGCGTCTGCGCGTAGGGGCTCATTTGCAGGAGGGCGCGGAATTCGTCCTCCTTCTTGACGGTGCCGTACTCGGGGATGTTGGCCACCCCGTTGGCGCGCGTCTCCGAGCGCACCAGGTCGGTGTTGCCCACCGAGACGACCGCCGCCGCGAAGAGGTCCGGGCGGGCCGTCATGGCGCGGCCCACGAAGATGCCGCCGGCGCTGCCGCCCATGACCGCAAGGTGTTTCGCCGACGTGTAGCCCTGCGCGATCAGCCACTCGGCGGCCGCGATGCCGTCCTTCCAGGTGTTGGCCTTGGTGGTCTTCTGGCCGGCACGGTGCCACTCGTCGCCGAACACGCCGCCGCCGCGCACGTGCGCGATCGCGAAGGCGCCGCCCCGCTCCAGCCAGGCCAGCAGGCGCGGGCTCCACCCCGGATCGTCGGCGATGCCGTAGGCCCCGTAGGCGTAGAGAATTGTCGGGTTGCTTCCGTCCATCTTGATGCCGGCGCGCGAGATGATCGACATCGGCACCTCGACGCCATCGTGGCTCTTCACGCGGACTTCCCGGGCGACCAGGCCCGCCGGCGCGTCGAACTTGCCGGGCGGCTTCAGGGGCAGGAAATTCACGGCGGCCCGCGCCGGCTCGAAGGCGTGGAACTTCGACGCCCGGGTCCAGCCTCCGAGCTGGAAGATGATGCCGTCCTGCTGCGAATCCGCGAACGAGATGCCGACGTTGCCTTCGAAGGGCAGCGCGACCGGCTCCGGCTTGGCGCCCTTGTCGTGGCGCACGCGGAAAAGCCGCGTGACCGGGCCCTGGCGCTGCGTCACGTAGAACGCATCCCGGGCCGCGGCGATCGAGACGACGACGTTGTCGCCGGCGGGCACGACCACCTCGGCCTTCGCGAGATCGGGGGTCGCGAGCGGCATGCGCAGCACGCGGTAGCGCGGCGCGTCGGCGGCGGTCTTCACGTAGATCCAGCCGCCGGCGATCGCGGTCGCCGTGATCTTCGCGTCCTCGCCGAAGATGCGCCGCCATTTCGGCTTGCCGGCGAGCACCCCGTCGAGATCCGCCAGGTAGAAGGTGCGCTCGCGCTTGACGCCGTCGATCACCACCGCGCCGGCGAGCCCGGTGCCGCGCACGTGAAAGACGGTCCCGGAGGCCGTGCGCGGCACGTTCACGTCCGCGTGCACGCCGGGGCCGAACACCGCCGGGTCCTTGCCCGTGGCGCCCAGCTTGCGGAAGTAGCGCAGGTTGTCGAGGAAGCGTTCCGTGGCCGGCACGCTCGCCCAGTCCGGCCGCAGGCGCGTGTAGAAGAAGCCGCTCGCGTTATCGAGCCAGGCGACGCTGCCGCCGCCGCGAATCGCGTCGATGGGCGGCTCGACCTCCTTGCCGGTGACGGCATCGATCACGTGCATCGTGCCGATCTCGGTGCCGCCCGCGGAGATGGCGTAGGCGAGGAGCTTGCCGTCGGGGGAAGGCGCGTTCTCGCCGATCGCGTGCGGCTTGCCGGTGGCCTTCGCCAGCGCATCGGGGTCGACGAGGACGACGTCCTCGCCATCCAGCTTGTCGCGGCGCACCAGCTTGAACTGGTTCTCGCCGGCGTTGCGGCGCAGGAAGAAATAGCGGCCCGACGGCAGGCGCCGCACCGAGGTGACCACGGAGGGCACCGCGTCGTCGATCTCGGCGATGCGCTTGCGCAGGGCGTCGCGCACCGGGAGCTTGGCGATGATCGCGTCGGTGGCGTCGGCCTGCGCCTTCATCCACGCCTGCACCGCCGGGTCCTTGGTGTCCTCGAGGAAGCGGTAGGGATCGTCGACCGGCGTGCCCCAGTAGGTGTCGACGACGTTCTTCGCCGGCAGCGGGGGCGGCACCTCGACGCCGAGGAACGCCGCCGCGAGGGCGGCGGGTGCGGCGAGCGCGAGGCAGCAGGCGGAGACCAGGGCGCGAAACGAGGCAAAGGGCACGGCGGACTCCGCGAAAGCGAAAGGCGCGAATTCTAGCAGGCGTGCCTGGCGAAGAGCCCCCGGATGTCCACGCGCGCGCCGAGCCGCGCCGCCAGCAGGTACATCCCGCCGATCTTGCGGTGCAGGAACAGGACCTCGGCCGGCGGCGAGTACCAGAGTTCCTTGTCGGCGCTCATCTGCACCCCCGCGGCATGCATGCGCGCCGGGAGATCGGAGCCGCCGAAGTCGTAGGCGCCGCGATGGCGCAGCGGCTCGCAGGCCTGGACGACGAGATCGACCACGAAGCGGCGGCGGCGCTGGTCGAGTTCCGGCCGGTAGTAGCCGATGTCGGAGGCCGCCGCGTCGGCCGCGCGCAGGTCCTTGCGCACGCCGGCGGTGAACAGTCGCCGGAAGGCCTCGACGGTGGACGCGTCATAGGTTCGCGTGGCCCCGAAGTCGAGCAGCGCCAGGCGCCGCGTGCCCGCGTCGTAGAGGTAGTTGGCGAAATTCGGGTCCGTCTGCACGAGGCGGAAGTCGAAGATCTCGCGGAACAGCAGGTCGAGCAGAAGGCCCGCCACGCGGTTGCGTTTCGTCTGCGGCGCCGTGGCGAGCGTCTCCACCGGCACGCCTTCGACGAAGGTCATGGCCAGGATGCTCTCCGTGGTGAGGTCGCGATGCAGGCCGGGCACGACGAGGTCGCGATCGGCCGCGAGCAGGCTCGCGAAGCGCGCGAGGCTCTCGCCCTCGTGCAGGTAGTCGGCCTCCGCGCGCAATTGCCGCTTCGCTTCGGCGAGGACGGGACGCAGGTCGAGCCCGGCGGGCAAGAGGCCCGAGATGCGCAGCAGCGTGGCCACGTTGTCGACGTCGCTGGAAATGCTGCGGCGCACGCCGGGGTACTGCACCTTGATCGCGAGCGCGCGGCCGTCCCTGGTGCGCGCGGCGTGCACTTGCCCGATCGACGCGGCAGCGACCGGTGCGAAGTCGAAGTGCTCGAAGCGCCGTTCCCACCCCTTGCCCCAGCCGGCGTTGAGCACCCGCCTGAGCTGGCTTTCCGGCATGGAGCGCGCGTCCGCGCGCAGGAGGGAGAGGACTTCCGCCAGTTCCCGCGGCAGCAGGTCGCCCGCGTCCATGGACAGGAGCTGCCCCACCTTCATCGCCGCGCCGCGCATCTGCGCGAGTTTGGCGGCGACCCGCCGCGCATTGGCGGGCGTCAGCAGCAGGTCGCTCAACGTCGGGCGCTTGCCGCTGGCCAGTTGCCGCACGCCTTCCGCGAGCATGCCGCCGGCCACGCCCGTGGCAAGGGCACCCAGGCGGGCGAGCCTACCGAGCCGCGAACTCGGCACCGCAAATGCGGCGCTGGGCGCCGTCTTGCCGGGCGGTTTGCGCGGCGGCGAGGCGGCGGTCACGCCGCCTTCTTGCCCTTGACCCCCGCCTTGGCGAAGACGAAGCCCGCCTTCCCGTGGTCCACCTGGATCGCGTCCCCGGCCGCGAAGCGTCCCTCGAGGATCTCGCGCGCCAGCGGATTCTCGATCGCCTGCTGGATGGAGCGCTTCAGCGGCCGCGCGCCGTACACGGGATCGAAGCCTGCCGTGGCGAGCTGCGTGAGCGCGCTGTCGGAGACCTCGAGGCGCATGTCGAGCTTGGCCAGGCGCTGCGTGAGGTAGCCGAGCTGGATCTTCGCGATGTCGCGGATGTGCTCTTCGCCGAGCGCGTGGAAGACGACGATCTCGTCGATGCGGTTGACGAACTCGGGACGGAAGTTCGCCTTCACCTCGCCCATCACCGCGAGCTTCACCACCTCGTAGTCGCTGCCCGACATCTGCTGGATCATCTGGCTGCCGAGGTTGGAGGTCATGACGATGACGGTGTTCTTGAAGTCGACCGTGCGCCCCTGGCCGTCGGTCATGCGCCCGTCGTCGAGCACCTGCAGGAGCACGTTGAACACGTCCGGGTGCGCCTTCTCGATCTCGTCGAGCAGGATCACCGAATAGGGCTTGCGGCGGATCGCCTCGGTCAGGTGGCCGCCCTCCTCGTAGCCGACGTAGCCCGGGGGCGCGCCGATCAGCCGCGCGACCGAGTGCTTCTCCATGAACTCGCTCATGTCGACGCGGATCAGGTGGTCCTCGGAGTCGAAGAGGAAGGATGCCAGCGCCTTGCAGAGCTCCGTCTTGCCGACTCCCGTGGGGCCGAGGAACAGGAACGAGCCGTAGGGCCGGTTCGGGTCCGCCAGGCCCGCGCGCGAGCGGCGGATGGCGTCGGCCACGAGCCGCACCGCCTCGTCCTGGCCGACGACGCGCTCGTGCAGCCGCGCCTCCATCTGCACCAGCTTCTCGCGCTCGCCCTGCATCATCCGGGAGACGGGAATGCCCGTGGCGCGGGAGACGACCTCGGCGATCTCCTCGGCACCGACCTCGGTGCGCAGGAGCTTCGGCTTCGCGGCCGCGCCCTGGTCCTTGTCGGCCTTCTTCAGCTGCGCCTCGAGGCTCGGAAGCTTGCCGTACTGCAGCTCGCTCATCTTCGCCCAGTCGCCCTTGCGCCGCGCCTCTTCCATGACCAGCTTCAGCTTCTCGATTTCCTCCTTGATCGAGGCGGAGCCGTGCACCGCGTGCTTCTCGGCGCTCCACACTTCCTCGAGGTCGGCGTATTCCTTCTCCAGCCTGGCAATCTCGGCCTCGATGAGAACCATGCGCTTCTTCGACGCCTCGTCCTTCTCCCTCTTGACCGCCTCGCGCTCGATCTTCAGCTGGATCAGGCGCCGGTCGAGCCTGTCCATCACCTCTGGCTTCGAGTCGATCTCCATCTTGATGCGGGCGGCCGCCTCGTCGATCAGGTCGATGGCCTTGTCGGGAAGGAAACGGTCGGTGATGTAGCGGTGCGAGAGCTCGGCCGCGGCGACGATGGCCGGGTCGGTGATGTCCACGCCGTGATGCACCTCGTACTTCTCCTGGAGGCCGCGCAGGATCGCGATGGTGGATTCCACGCTGGGCTCGTCGACGAGCACCTTCTGGAAGCGGCGCTCGAGCGCGGCATCCTTCTCGATGTACTTGCGGTACTCGTCCAGGGTCGTGGCACCCACGCAGTGCAGCTCGCCGCGGGCGAGCGCGGGCTTCAACATGTTGCCGGCGTCGATGGCGCCCTCGGCCTTGCCGGCGCCCACCATGGTGTGCAGCTCGTCGATCAAGACGATGATGCGGCCCTCGTCCTGGGCGATCTCCTTCAGGACGGACTTCAAGCGCTCCTCGAACTCGCCGCGGTACTTGGCCCCGGCCAGGAGCGAGGCCATGTCGAGTGAAAGGACGCGCTTGTCCTTCAAGGTCTCGGGCACCTCGCCGTTGACGATGCGCTGCGCCAGGCCTTCGACGATGGCGGTCTTGCCCACGCCGGGCTCGCCGATCAACACCGGGTTGTTCTTGGTGCGCCGCTGCAGGATCTGGATGGTGCGGCGGATCTCGTCGTCGCGGCCGATGACGGGGTCGAGCTTGCCCTGGCGTGCCCTCTCGGTGAGATCGAGCGTGTACTTCTTGAGCGCCTCGCGGCTGCCCTCCGCTTCCGCGTTCTCCACGCCCTGCCCGCCGCGCACGGCCTTGATGGCGGTGTCGAGCGCAGCGGCGCTGGCGCCGTGCTGCTTGAGGAGGCGCCCGGTCTCGCCCTTGTCCTGCACCGCGGCCAGCAGGAAGAGTTCCGAGGCGATGTACTGGTCGCCCCTTTTCGTCGCTTCCTTGTCCGTCAGGTTGAGCAGGTTCCCCAGGTCGCGCGACAGCGAGATCTCGCCGCCCTGTCCTTCGACCTTCGGCAGCCGTGCGACGGCCTCCTCGAGCGCCTTGCGCAGGGATGCGACGTTGACGCCGGCGCGCTGCAGGATCGAAGCCGCCCCGCCGTCCTCCTGCGTGAGCAGGGCGAGAAGCAGGTGCTGGGGCTCGATGAACCCGGAGTCGTTTGCCAGCGCGGCGCTCTGGGCGTCGGCCAGCGCCTGCTGGAACTTGGTGGTGAGCTTGTCGATGCGCATCGCGTGGTATCCTTTTTCCAACGGATTTCGTCGGGAATTCTCCCCGAAATCCCAGGGATATCCCCGAAAATGGGGCATTCCCGCGTCGTTTCAAGCCGTTTCGAGCCAAATCCTGCCGCCATGCCCGATTCCATCCACGCCCTGGAAGAAGCCGTCACCAACGATGTCCGCCGCGCGCTGGCGGAAGACGTCGGCACCGGCGACCTCACCGCCGCCCTGCTGCCCGAGGGCAGGGTCGCCCATGCCCGCCTCCTCACGCGCCAGGACGCCGTCCTGTGCGGCACCGAGTGGTTCAACCGGACCGTGGAGGCGCTCGACCCGGAGGCGGAGATCTTCTGGCACCACGCCGACGGCGACGAGCTCGTCGCCGGCACTTCCGTCTGCGAGCTGGAGGGCGATGCCCGGGCGCTGCTGACCGCCGAGCGCACCGCGATGAACTTCCTGCAGCTCCTGTCGGCGGTGGCCACCCGCACCCGCACCTACGTGAAGCTGGTGGAAGGCACGCGGGCGAAGATCCTCGACACGCGCAAGACCGTTCCGGGCCTGCGCCTCGCGCAGAAGTATGCCGTGCGCGTCGGCGGCGGCATGAACCACCGCACCGGGCTCTACGACGGGATCCTCCTCAAGGAAAACCACCTCGAGGCCCTCGGTAGCGTAAAGGCGGCGGTCGCGGCGGCGCTGCATGCGGCCACCCCCGGCACGATGGTGCAGGTGGAGGTGGAGACGATCGCGCAGCTGCGCGAGGCGCTCGCGGCCGGGGCACGGCTCATCCTCCTCGACAACTTCACTCTGCCGCGCATGCGCGAGGCCGTGGAAATCACCGGCGAGCGCGCCGAGCTGGAGGCTTCCGGCGGCGTCGAGTTCGCCAACGTGCGCGAGATCGCCGAGACCGGCGTGCACCGCATTTCCGTCGGGTCCCTCACCAAGGACATCAAGGCGGTCGACCTTTCGCTGCGCTTCCAACATCACCACTCATGAAAAAACTCATCGCCATCGCGGCCCTGGCCGCGGCTTCCGGCTGCGCCACCGTCTCCGGGCCTCCCAATCCGAAGGATCCCTGGGAGTCCTACAACCGCAGCATGTATTCGTTCAACGACAAGGTGGACGCCGCGGTGCTGAAGCCCGTGTCGCGGACCTACCAGGAAGTGGTGCCCGAGTTCGCCCAGGAGGGGGTATCGAACTTCTTCGAGAACATCCGGGACGTCGGCACCGGCCTCAACAACATCCTGCAGGGCAAGTTCGCCGCCGGGTTCTCCGACCTGGGCCGGTTCGCGTTCAACACGGTCGTCGGCATCGGTGGCCTGTGGGACGTGGCCACCCCGGCCGGGCTGGAGAAGCACACCGAGGACTTCGGCCAGACGCTCGGCTGGTGGGGGGTGCCTTCCGGCCCGTACTTCATCATCCCGCTGTTCGGGCCCTCGACGCTGCGCGATGCGCCGGCCCGCTATGTCGACCCCACCTTCTACCAGGGACGCTGGATCGACAACGACACCGTGAACTGGACCCTGTTCGGGCTCGACATCACCCGCACGCGCGCCGGGCTGCTGAAGGCGGAGAAGGTGCTCGACGAGGCCGCGCTGGACAAGTACAGCTTCACGCGCGACGCCTGGCTGCAGCGCCGCCGCAACCACGTCTACGACGGCCGCCCCCCGCGCGATCCCGAGGACGAATGAGCCTGGGCGGCAAGCTCTTCCTCGTCTTTCTCGCGTTCCTCGCCGTGCTCGCCGGCGTGATCTGGATGGCCTTCCGGGAGCGCAAGCTCGCGCGCGGCATCGCGGCCGGCGATGTCGAGGCGCAGCAGGCGGCCGACGGACGCGTGATGGTCACCATCTTCGGCGCGATATTCGGCGGGATGCTGCTCACCCTGCTCGTCGCCTGGCTGGTGTTCTTCTGATTCAAGGAGACGCACCTGCTGCAGAAGGTGCGCGTGGGCCTGCGATGAACCGCAAGGAGGCGACGCCTTGAAGAGCCTGCGCCGGATGCTTGCACTGTGCACACTGCTGAACCTGGCCCTGGCGCCCGCCGCCTGGGGGGCAAGGGAGGAGGACTACACCCTCCAGTGCCGTTCCGGAGACCGCGTGCTCGAGGTCTACGCGGCACACCGCGTCGATCCGGCCCGGTGCGCGGCGATCGCGGCACGCGTGATGAAGGCCTTCGCCTTCGTCGCTGAAAGCGCCGCCTGGCGCGACCGCAGCCTCCTCACGGCCCGGCCGCTGCAGTTCGCTCTCGTCGGCGAGGACGCGATCAACGTACTCGGCTACGCGAAGGGCCCGAACCTCATGGTGATGAAGGACTCCTACCTGGACAAGCCGCTCTCCGAGGGGACCCTGGCCCACGAACTCGCGCACATCCAGGACTTCCGCCAGTTGCGCGGCAAGCGCATGCCGAGCTTCATGTTCGAGGGCCGCGCGCTCACGATCGGCTATGCGTACCGGATGCACGTCGGGCAACCGCCCGGCGACTACGACCGCCAGATGACGCGCTCGGCGGAAGCGTTCGCCGAGTCCTTCGCCGAGTTCCTGCGCACCACGCAAGGCGATCCGCAGCGCCGCCTGCAGGGCACGATTTGGCAGTCGGTCGGGACCAGCGCCGCGGCAGCGCCCCAGGATGCCTACGTCAGCGACGTTATCGACCTGGTGGGGGAATTGCTGAAGTAGCCCTGCGTGCGGCGATGCACTCCGCGAGCCCTTCGAGCAGAAGTTCACGCGGCATGTCGCGGCCGATGAACACCATCTTCGATTCGCGCGCCTCGCCCGGCTTCCACCGCGCCCCGCGCGTCGATCCCATCACCATGTGCACGCCCTGGAAGACGACGCGATCGTCCACGCCCTTCACCGACAGCACACCCTTGTAACGCATCAGCTTCGGGCCATGGTCGCGGAGCATGCGCCCGAGCAGCGACTCGACCCGGTGCAGGTCGAGCGGCCGGCGCTCGCGGAAGACGAAGGAAGTGACGTCGTCGTCGTGTTCGTGCTCCAGGTCGGTGAGAAATGCCGGCTCGATCTCGAGGATCGCGCTCAGGTCGAAGCCGTGGATGTCGAGCAGGTCGTCGACGGCAGCGACGCCATGGCGCGCCTCCGCGATCTTCGCCCGCGGATTCATCCTCCTCAGCCGCGCCCGCAAGTCCTCCACCTCGCTTTCCTCCGCCAGGTCGGTCTTGGTGACGAGCAAGCGGTCGGCGAAACCGACCTGTTCCTGTGCTTCGTGGTGCTCCTCGAGCTGCTGCGGCGCGTGCACGGCGTCCACCATGGTGACGATCGCGTCCAGCCGGAAATGGTCACGCACCGCCTCGTCGACAAAAAAG
This sequence comes from uncultured Lysobacter sp., assembly GCA_964579785.1. Lineage (GTDB taxonomy): Bacteria > Pseudomonadota > Gammaproteobacteria > Burkholderiales > Usitatibacteraceae > FEB-7. The sequence goes on from CAZOIB010000062.1 coordinate 9,591, forward strand.
GTCTGCGCCACAGGGGCGGGATCGGCCAGGCCCGTGGTCTCGATGACCACCCGCTCGAAGGCCACACCACCGGAATGGCGCCGATCGGCCAGTTCGCCCAGGATGCGGATCAGGTCGCCCCGGACCTTGCAGCAGATGCAGCCGTTGTTCATCTCGATGATCTGCTCGTCGGCATCCTGCACGAGCAGCTCGTTGTCTATCCCCGCTTCCCCGAACTCGTTCTCGATCACCGCGATGCGGCGGCCGTGATGCTCGCGAAGGATCCGGTTGAGCAGCGTCGTCTTGCCGCTGCCGAGGAAGCCGGTGAGGATCGTGACCGGGATACGCGGATCGTTCATCGTGGCTCTCCGGCGGCCGCGTTACGCTGGGCCGCGGCCGGGGTTGGGGGAGGCAATCTTAAGGCAAGCGTGCGCCTGCGCCAATCCCTCACGTCTTCGACGGCCGACTACGAGGAACTGCCTTCCAGCGTCAGGTAGCTGAACGGGGCGATCCGTCCTTGCCAGCTACTTTTCCGCGGCCCTCACGAAGCCGATGGAAGGCTTTCGCGGTGGCTCTGGAGGCGCCATCAACCCCCGAATCGTGGCAATGATGTCCGCGATGGTCTGGTCGCGGGCCGCAAACTTGCGTTCGAGCTCGGCCAGCCTGAGGGCGAGTTCCTTGCTGGAGGCGAGCATTTCGCGAAGTTGCACGAACACGCGCACGACATAGACGCTCACCTCAACGGCACGCGGCGTATTGAGCACCGAAGCTGCCATGAGCGCCCCATGCTCGGAAAATGCATGCGGAAGGGATGGAGAGTACTTCAGCCTCTCGAGGTGGTCGCAATTTGCGACCACCTCCGAACGCTCGGCAGACGTGAGCTGGAAGGCAAAGTCGCGCGGGAAACGCGCTCGATAGCGGGCCACCCGAGCCATTTGGTGTCAGACACCGTGTCTGACACCGCAGGGCCTTTAGGTCCGCGCGGCGATGTAGGCCTTGAGCGCCGCGGCATCCACGCCCATCACGTCGCAACGCTGCGGCAAGTCCTCGATGCCCGCGAAGCCGGCCGGGCGCGCGGGCCGCTCGCCCAGCGCCTCGACGATGGTGGACTCGAACTTGGCCGGCAGCGCCGTCTCGATGCAGATCATCGGATAGCGGGCTTCACGATGGCGCTCGCCGATGCGCACGCCATCGGCAGTGTGCGGGTCGATCACCACGCCGTATTCCTTCTTCACGCGGCGGATGGTCTCGATGCGGTCCGCGTGCAGGCTCCGGCCCGAGACGAATCCGGAGTCCTCCTCGATCTTCTCCCACGCGCGTTCGCCGGAAAGGTCGAAGCCGCCCTTCTCGTCGATCTGCCGCCACAGCCAGACCACCTTGTCGCCATCCTGGTCGACCATGTCCCAGATGAAGCGCTCGAAGTTGGAGGCCTTGGAGATGTCCATGGAGGGCGACGAGGTCGCCTGCGTTTCCGAGGTCTTGCGCGGACGGTAACGCCCGGTGCGGAAGAACTCGTCCAGCACGTCGTTCTCGTTGGTCGCGAGCACCAGGCGGCGGATCGGCAGGCCCATGCGCCTGGCGACATGCCCCGCGAAGATGTTGCCGAAATTGCCCGAGGGCACCGCGAAGGAGACCTGCTCGTCGTTGGAGCGCGTGGCCGCGAAGTAGCCCTTGAAGTAGTACACCACCTGAGCGACGACGCGGGCCCAGTTGATGGAGTTGACCGCGCCCAGGCGATGCGCTTCCTTGAACCGCGCGTCGGCATTCACGGCCTTCACGAGGTCCTGGCAGTCGTCGAAGACGCCTGCGATGGCGATGTTGAAGATGTTCGCCTCCGTGAGGCCGTACATCTGCGCACGCTGGAACGGGCTCATGCGCCCCTGCGGGGAGAGCATGAACACCTTCACGCCGCGCTTCCCCTTCAATGCATGCTCGGCGGAAGAGCCGGTGTCGCCGCTGGTGGCGCCGAGGATGTTCAACTCCCGTCCCTGCTTCGCGAGCACGCTCTCGAAGACGTTGCCGAGCAGCTGCATCGCGATGTCCTTGAACGCGAGCGTCGGCCCGTTGGAGCACGCCAGGAGGTGCAGGTTGTCCTCGAGCGTCCGGAGCGGCGTGATCTCCGGCGTGCCGAAGACCTCCTTCGTATAGGTCCGCTCGACGATCGCCTTCAGCTCGGCGCCGGGAAAGTCGTCGGCGAAGAAGCGCAGGATCTCGAAGGCGAGCTGCGGATAGGCGAGGTCGCGCATCGCGTCGAGCTTCGGGCGCGTGATGCGCGGCCACAGCTCCGGCACCGCGAGCCCGCCGTCGGAGGCCAGCCCCTCGAGCAGGATGTCGGTAAAGGTCTGCTGGGCGGCGTGGCCACGGGTGCTCAGGTACTTCACAACAACTCTTCCAATCGGATGCGCACCACCGGCACCGGGATCGTCGGCAGCGCCTCGATGGCGCGGATGGCGGAGTTGATGTCCTTCTCGCGCGTGAGGTGGGTGAGGATCACCACGTCCACCTGCTCCTCGCCCTCGCCCGCCTCCTTCTGGAAGATGGCGTCGATGGAGATGTGGCGGTCGGCGCAGATGCGCGTCACGTCGGCGAGCACGCCGGGACGGTCGAGCGCGCGCAGGCGCAGGTAGTAGGCCGTCTGCACCTCCTCCATCGGCAGGATGGGGGTATCGGAGAGCCGGTCGGGCTGGAAGGCGAGGTGCGGGACGCGGTGCTCGGGGTCGGCGGTCGCCATGCGCGTCACGTCCACGAGATCGGCCACCACCGCGCTCGCCGTGGCTTCGGCACCGGCGCCGCGCCCGTAGTAGAGGGTCGGACCGACGGCGTCGCCCTTGACGAGGATCGCGTTCATCACGCCCTCGACATTGGCGATGAGGCGGCGCGCCGGGACGAGCGTGGGATGCACGCGCAGCTCGATCCCCTGCTCCGTGCGCCGCGAGATGCCGAGCAGCTTGATGCGGTAGCCGAGCCCCTCCGCGTACTTGATGTCGATCGCGGTGAGCTTGCCGATGCCCTCGGTGTAGGCCTTGGCGAACTGCATCGGGATGCCGAAGGCGATCGCGGCGAGGATGGTGAGCTTGTGCGCGGCGTCGATGCCGTCGATGTCGAAGGCGGGATCGGCCTCGGCGTAGCCCAGGCGCTGCGCCTCGGCGAGCACCACGTCGAAGGGAAGGCCCTTGTCGCGCATTTCCGAGAGAATGTAGTTGCAGGTTCCGTTGATGATCCCGGCGATCCATTCGATGCGGTTGGCGGTGAGGCCCTCGCGGATCGCCTTGACGATGGGCACGCCCCCGCCCACCGCCGCCTCGAAGGCGACCATCACGCCCTTGGCATGGGCCGCCGCGAAGATCTCGTTGCCGTGCTTCGCGAGCAGCGCCTTGTTGGCGGTGACCACGTGCTTGCCGTTGGCGATCGCCGCCAGGACCAGCTCGCGGGCGCGCGTCTCGCCGCCGATCAGTTCGACGACGATCTCGATTTCCGGATGCGCGACCAGCTTCGCGGGATCGGCCACCAGCTCGATGCCCGCGAGGCTCATCGCGCGCGGCTTGGCGAGGTCGCGGGCCGAGGCCATGGCGACCACGATCTCGCGGCCGGCGCGGCGCGCGATCTCCTCGCGATTGCGGCGCAGCACCTCGATGGTGCCGCCACCCACGGTTCCCAGGCCCAGGAGGCCGACGCGGATCGGTTTCATGCGATGGGCTTCGAGAAGTGGAAGGCGTTGACCACCAGGCCTTCGCGGAAGTAGAACTTGTGCGCCTGCGTGCGCTGCGTGCCGGAATCGAGCGCCAAGGTGTCGCAGCGCCGCTCCCGGCACAGCCGTTCCATGTACGCGATCATGGCCTTGCCCGCGCCCTTCGAGCGATTCGTTTCGTCGGTGACGAGGTCGTCGCAGTAGAGCTCGCGGCCGCTGAAGGTCTTCTCGATCACCCGGAAGACCGTGAGGCCGACGACCTTGCCGCCGGAGATGGCCACCGCCATCTCCGCACCGCTCGCGAACACTTCCTCCATGCGGCGGGTGTAGTCGGCCGGCAGGTTGGCGCGCAGTTGCCGGTGGACCGCCTCGGCGGCGGCGAGAAGCTCCGGCGCGACGACCGCGCCCTCAGCGTCGGTGACCGCGGCCACGTTCATGCCTGCGCGTCCTTGCGCAGCATTTCCTTGATGCCGCGCACCGCCTGGCGGGTGCGGTTCTCGTTCTCGATCAGCGCGATGCGCACGTGGTCGTCGCCGTAGTCGCCGAAGCCGATGCCGGGAGACACGGCAACTTTCGCATCCCGGAGGAGCTTCTTCGCGAACTCGATGGAGCCCATCTTCGCGTAGGCATCGGGGATCTGCGCCCACACGTACATGGAAGCCCTGGGGTTCTCCACCATCCAGCCCGCCTCGTGCAGGCCCTTCACCATCACGTCGCGGCGGCTCTGGTACTTGCGGCGGATCTCCTCGACGCAGTCCTGCGGCCCTTCCAGCGCGGCGATGGCGGCGACCTGGAGCGGCGTGAAGGTGCCGTAGTCGTGGTAGCTCTTGATCCGCGCCAGCGCGTGCACGAGGTCCTGGTTGCCGACCATGAAGCCGATGCGCCAGCCGGCCATGTTGTAGCTCTTCGACATGGTGAAGAATTCCACCGCCACGTCGCGCGCCCCCGGCACCTGCATGATCGAGGGCGCCTTCCAGCCGTCGAAGGTGATGTCGGCGTAGGCGAGGTCGTGCACGACGAGGATGTTGTGCTGCTTCGCGAGCGCGATCACCTTGGCGAAGAACTCCAGCTCCACGCACTGCGCCGTGGGGTTGGAGGGGAAGCCGATGATCAGCATCTTGGGTTTCGGGAACAGCTCCCCGATGGCCCGCTCCAGTTCCGCGAAGAAGTCCACGCCCGGGGCCATGCGCACCGAGCGGATGTCGGCGCCGGCGATGATGGCGCCATAGATGTGGATGGGGTAGCTGGGGTTGGGCACCAGCACCGTGTCGCCGCGGTCCAGGGTCGCGAGCATCAGGTGCGCGAGGCCTTCCTTGGAGCCGATGGTGACGATGGCCTCCGTCTCCGGGTCGAAGTCCACGTCCCAGCGGCGCTTGTACCACTGGCAGATGGCGCGGCGCAGGCGCGGGATGCCCTTGGAGACCGAGTAGCCGTGCGTGTCCTCGCGCTGCGCCACCTCGACCAGCTTGTCGACGATGTGCCGGGGCGTGGGCCCGTCCGGGTTGCCCATGGACAGGTCGATGATGTCCTCGCCGGCGCGGCGGGCGGCCATCTTCAGCTCGTTGGTGATGTTGAAGACGTAGGGCGGGAGGCGCTTGATGCGGGAGAAATCCGGCGACATGGGGACTCGGTTCGGGTGGGGTGGCGCGCAGCGCGGATTGCTGCGCCGCAATAACCGTCATTCTAGCGGGGGCGCGGACGCGCGGGCAAACGCGCCGCGCCCGCGGCGGCGGCAGGCAACCTACCGCGGCCCTTGCGCTCCCAGCACGAGTTCCCCCGCCACCGTCGGAATGACCTGTCCGCCGATGTCGATGACGGGGCCGCCGCCGGCCTTGCGCGCGCGCAGGCGGACGAGCGACGGCCGGCGCACCTCGTGCCCCTGCTCGATCCTCAGGTCGAGGTCCCCGGCCCCGAGGAGACCGTGTTCCTGCAGGTAGGCGCCGAGGAAGGCGGCCCCGTTGCCCGTCGCGGGATCCTCGCGCACCCCGTTGGCCTCGAAGAAGAAGCGTGCGCTCAGGTCGTTGCCGCGCTCCCGCGTTTCCGTGCAGAACAGGTAGACGAGAGGCGGAAAGCCCTCTTCGGCCAGCGGCGCGTAGGCCTCCAGGTCGAGACGGCAGCGCCGCAGGGCTGCGAGCGAGACAAGCGGCACGATCACCGCCGCCGTGCCCGCGCTCGCCTGCCGCACCGGCGCCCTGGCGTCGATGTCGTCGGGCGCGATCCCGAGCGCGGAGGCGATGCGTTCGCGGGCACAGGCCGGGCCGAGCCGCACGGCCGGCGCGCGAAACCAGGCCAGTTCCCCGCCCGTGGCGCTCTTCTCGAAAGTCACGGGAACCTGCCCGATGGCGAGATTCAGCCGCACGAGGTCCGTCGCGCGCGCGGCGAGGCCGTGGCGAATCACCCAGGCGGTGCCGAGGATGGGGTGCCCGGCAAAGTCGATCTCGCGGGCCGGCGTGAAGATGCGCACGCGATGGCCGCCGTCGTCCTCCGGACGCAGCTCCACGAAAGTCGTCTCGGAATAGTTGGTTTCCGCGGCGATCGATTGCATCGTCGCTTCCGACAGGCCATCGCCCCCGACGACGACCGCGAGCGGGTTGCCGCTGTAGGGGCGCTCCGCGAAGACGTCGACGATGTGGAAGCGCGGCGTCAAGTTGGCCGCGTCCGGCGGCACCCGGCCGGCCTCACAGGCCGAGGTCGGAAAGCGAGGGATGATCGTCGGGACGCCGGCCGAGCGGCCAGTGGTACTTGCGGTCGGCCGCCCGGATGGGCAGGTCGTTGATGCTCGCGATGCGCCGTTGCATGAAGCCGTTCGGGTCGAACTCCCAGTTCTCGTTGCCGTAGGAGCGGTACCAGTGGCCGGAATCGTCGTGCCACTCGTAGGCGAAGCGCACCGCGATTCGGTTGCCCTGGGTAGCCCAGAGTTCCTTGATGAGCCGGTAATCCAGCTCCCTCGCCCACTTGCGGGTGAGGAACTCGACGATCGTCGCGCGTCCCGTGAGGAACTCGGCGCGATTGCGCCAGACGCTGTCGGGGGTATAGGCGAGGGATACCCGGACCGGATCCCGGGTGTTCCACGCATCCTCCGCGAGGCGAACCTTCTGCGCCGCCGTCACGGCGTCGAAAGGCGGCAACGGCGGTCTGGGATTTTCGCTCTGGCTCATCGTTTCGGTCCTCGTCATCTGCCCGGCCGGGGCAAGGGTCCGCGCACGTTAACGCGAAGTCACCGGAGCGACAAGGCTACGGAAAGTGGATAGCGGATTCCTATGGAGTGAATCGGAAATGCGTCATGGACAGGGCCACGCGGCCGGGCGAATATTCGCCGTCTCCGGAGGTGAAGATTGGTTGCCCGCGACCCGCACCGCTTCGTGAACGAACTCGACGCAACCTCGGTCGGGCGCATCATGGCCCGCCTGGAAAGTCGCGCCAGGGATCCGGTCTTCACCAGGCTGTTCGAAAAATATGCCGAGCATCTGGCCGTGCGCCAGTCCGCGCGCGTGCTGGAAGTCGGATGCGGCACCGGCGCGACGACCCGCCTGCTGGCGCACCGCGCCGACTTTTCCGGAACGGCGACCGGCGTCGACCACGGCGCCACCTTCATCGAGGAGGCGCGCAAGCTGGCCGCGGCCGAAGGCGTCGACGACCGTGTCGACTTCCGGGTCGGCGATGCGCACGCCCTGGATTTTCCCGATGCGACCTTCGATGCGGCGTTCGCGCACACCCTGATCAGCCACGTCGCCGACCCGAAGACGGTCCTGCGCGAGATGGTCCGCGTCGTGCGCCCGGGCGGAATCGTGGCCGTCTTCGACGGCGACTATTCCTCGCTCACGTTCGCCCTCCCCGACTACGAGTTGGGCCGCGTCATGGACGTGGCCCTGGCGACGGCCAGCTTCAACAACCCGCGCATCATGCGGGACCTGCCGCGGCTGCTGCCGCAACTGGGACTGCGCATGAAGGCGGCCTGGGGCGACGCGGTGGCCGAGATCGGGCGGGCGAGCTACTTCCGGTCGTTTGCGGAGACCTACGCGCCATTCGTCGCCAGGGCCGGGCTGCTGCCGGCAGGGACGGCGGAGTCGTGGCTCGCCGCGCAGCTGCTTTCCATGCAGGAGGGGACCTTCTTCGCCTCCTGCAACTACTACACCTACATCGCGGTCAGGTCCTGACCTCGCCCCCGCCCGGACGGGGCGCCTCGTACGACCCCTTCGCCGCCGCGAAGACCTTCTTCCTTCGGTCGCACGACTCCGCCTTGGGACAGGGTTGCGCGCCCTTTTCCGGGATGACCGGGCAGCGGCTGAAGTTCCACGTGGCGGCCAGGCTCACGAAGGCCTGGCAGGACGGGCTGCGGTAGGCGCCCTTGGCGCAGACCAGGGCGATGGTGTGATGCGGCAATTCCCTCTGCAGCGGCACGGCGCGCAGCCGCGGCTGGGTGCAGGCGATGGTCGTGGGCAGGACCGTCACCATGCGGCCCAGGCTCACCGCCTGCACGATCATGTTGAGCGAGTTCGACTCCAGCGCGATGCGCGGCGCGATGCCTTTTTCGAGGCAGTACAGGTCGAAGTGGCGGCGCAGGGCGAAGTTGGAATTGAGCAGCACCATGGGCTCGGTCTCGAACACCTTCGGGCTCACCGGCTTGCGCTGCCCGGCCAGCACGTGCGAATCGCCGACCGCCAGGCTCAGCGGCTCCATGAACAGCGCCTGCATCTCGATCTTGCCCGACCAGGCGTCGGCCGACGGCAGGTGCGTGAAGGCGATGCCGACGTCGATGTTGTTCTCCGCGACGGCCGCCTCGATCATGTCCTGGGACATCTCCATGGCGCGGATGCTGATGCCCGGATAACGTGTGCCGTACTCCTCCAGCAGCGTTGTCGTCAGGTACTCGGTGACCGGGGTCATTCCCAGGCGCAGGTAGCCGCGGCTCAGGTCCGCCACCTCGCCGACGGCCCGCTTGCCCGCATCCAGCTCGTCGAGGGCACGGCGGGCGTGATGCAGGTAGACCTGCCCGGCATCGGTGAGCAGCACCACCCGTCCGGACCGGTCGAGGAGCTGGATGCCCAGCGCCTCCTCGAGGTGCTTGATCTGCTGCGAGAGCGTCGGTTGCGAGACGCACAGCGCATCTGCCGCGCGCGTGAAGCTCCGGTGCTCCGCCACTGCAAGCAGGTAGCGGATCGAACGCGGGAACATCAGCTTGGATTGCATCGTCGTCTGGCGGTCGGCTTTCCATAGGATATTACTATGGGGGGAATCCAAAAATACACATGGACACCTATAAAACCCTCCCACAGAATCAGCCGGCAAGTTCGTTCCAACTGACTTGCAGGCCAACCACCCAGGGAGGAGAAGTCCAGCCATGTCATCCAGTACCAGAGACCAAGTGCTGCGGCATCTGCAGGCGGTCGTCGAGATCCAGCCGCCGGTCCAGAAAACGGGCAAGGCGCCGTATCCGACCGACATCACCCACGAGCTGTTCAGGGCCTACACCCGATCGCCCCACGACGTCGGCGGCGAGGTCGATGTTCCCTGTGAATGGACCGAGGAGGAAGCCGAGGCCTGGGGCTACCGGGCCTACGTCACCACCGAGTGCCTGGCCTGGCGTGGCGTCTGGTGCGCGGAGGAACGGCGCCGCATGCAGAACGTCGACCTGGGCACCACCCAGTACCTGGGCCTGCCCTACTACGGCCGCTGGCTCCTTTCCGCCGCCCGCGTGCTGGTGGACAAGAAGCACTGCACGCTGACCGAACTCATCAACAAAATCGACGAGGTGAAAAAGCGCCATGAGCCACGATGACCGCACCCACCACGCCACGATAGCCACCGGCAAGGGCGACCCGCAGTGCTTCAAGGGCACGGCCGGCGTCCCGCCCAAGTTCAAGGTGGGCCAGCGCGTGCGCATCAAGGACCTTCCCGACGTCTTCTACACCCGCTGCCAGGTCTACACGCGCGGCGCCGTCGGCACCGTGGCCGTCGCGACGCACGAAAGCCCGGCACCCGAGGACGAGGCCTGGGGCCACGTCGACCATTCCGAGTGGTTCTACATCGTGCGCTTCCGGCAGAAGGACCTCTGGCCCGAATATCCCGAGGCGTTCGCCAACGACACGCTGCAGTCCGAGTTTTCCGAGCGCTGGCTCGAGCCGGCATGACCGGACCGACAAACCGATACCGCACCAGGAGGTGACAGAAGATGTCGAACGATCACGATCATGACCACGGGCACGGGCACCGCCCCCCGGCACCGATGGTCGAGGAAATCAGCGACTTCGAGGCGCTCGAGATCGCGGTGCGTGAGCTGTCCATCGAGAAAGGACTCTTCACCGCCGAGGACCACCGCAAGTTCACCGAGTTCGCCGAGCACATCGGCCCGACGCCGGCCGCGCGTCTCGTCGCCAAGGCCTGGCTCGACCCCGAGTACAAGAAGCTCTGCCTCACCGACGCCATCAAGGCGAGCCTGGCGGTGGGCGTGGACTGGCTGAACCCGACCGGTTTCGGCACGCCCAGCGACTACACCGACCTGCGCGTCCTGGAAGACACGCCGACGCTGAAGCACGTGGTCGTGTGCACGCTCTGCTCCTGTTACCCGCGCCCCATCCTGGGCTTCCAGCCGGAGTGGTACCGCACGCCCAACTACCGCCGTCGCCTGGTGCGCTGGCCGCGCCAGGTCCTGGCCGAGTTCGGCCTCACGCTGCCCGCCGAAGTCGACGTCCGCGTCGAGGACTCGAACCAGAAGTGCCGCTTCATCGTCATGCCGGTGCGGCCGAAGGGAACCGAGGGATGGACCGAGGACCAGCTCACCGAGATCGTCACCCGCGACTGCCTCATCGGCGTGGCGCTGCCCAAGCCCGGCGTCACCTCGAACCTGAAGCTGCCGGTGCATCACGCCGCGAAGCCCGCGCACCACTAGAGGAGCACGCCATGTCCGAACCCGCGAAGTCGCCCGCCCCGGCCAGGGCGGGCGGGGAATGGCAGCCCGTCCCCCTGCTCGAACGCATCAAGGCCGAGGGACGCGTATGGGGGGATCTCGCCAACCAGTATGGCGTGACCAACCCCGATCCGCCGTGGAAGACCAGCCTGGAGGGGATGTGCGATGCCCTCGGCGGCAACCCGTGCGACACCGCCACCGGCCTCGACCATCAGTGGCTCGAAGGCAAGATCGAACGCGGTGACGTCGCGGGCGCCGTGCCGCTGCCGGCCCTGGAGCGGCGCTGGGAGGAAGACGAACTTGCGGACTCGATCTACAAGGACGTCCCGTTTCCCGAGCGGCAGCTCCTGGCGCTCACCCACTCCCTGATCAGGCGGGGCCTGGTGAGCGAGGAGGATCTCGCCAGGCGGATGAAGCAGGTCCACGAACGACTCAACGCCACTTAAGCATCGCCCCCTGCCCCGGAGAGCTGATCGGTGTCCATACGCGGCGTGCGCCTCAACATCCAGGACCTGAGCTATCGCTACAGCACGCGCGGCCAGCCCACTTTCACCGAACTGAACCTCCAGGCGCGCCCCGGAGAAGCGCTCGCCATCATCGGGCGCTCGGGGTGCGGGAAGTCGACCCTGCTGCACATCATCGCGGGCCTGCTGCGGCCCGCCGGCGGCTCGATCCACCTGGACGAGACCAGGGTCGAGGGCCCATCGTCGCGCTGGGTGATGATGTTCCAGGCGCCGCACCTCTTCCCCTGGATGAAGGTGGAGCAGAACGTGGGGGTCGGACTGGGCTTCGCCAATTGGCCGGAAAAGGAAAAGAACGAGCGCGTGGCCGAGGCGTTGCGGCTGGTCGAGCTGACCGATTACGCCGGGACCAACGTGCAGGATCTCTCCGGCGGCCAGCAGCAGCGCGTCGCCCTGGCGCGATCCCTGGTGATGGAGCCGGAATTGCTGCTCCTCGACGAGCCCTTTTCCGCGCTCGACGCGTTCACGCGCGCCTCGCTGCAGCGCGACGTCCGCTCCATCGCCAAGCGCCTCGGCTTCAACCTCATCATCGTGACGCACGACATCGATGAAGCCGTGATCATGGCCGACCGCGCGGTGATCATGGCCGGCGCGCCCGGCAAGATCATGGACGAGATCGAAGTCCCCTTGCCCGATCCGCGGCAGCGCCAGGATCCCGCCGTGCAGGCGATGCGCGCGCGGCTGATGGACGCCTTCCACACGGCGGCGGGCAAGCCTGCGCCGGAGCCGGGCGAGGGCATTGGCGTTGGCGAGGAAGTCGCAGCGGCCGCGAGCTAGCCGCCAACGGCGGTGCAGGAAATGCAGGACCAGCGGGACGAGGCAGCGGTCGAAAGTGGTTCCGGAACCTTGGGCAATACGCCGGCGGCGTGCCGGTCAACCAGTGAGAGGAGCGTTTCGATGAGGAAGAGGCGAAATGGTGATCAGGGCAATCCGACCCCGCTGGTGCACGTGTACGGTTGCCAGTGTTTCCTGTGCACGAGCATGCCGGGACGCGACGACCCCATCGTCCGGCTTCTGCCCGACGACCCGGAGATCGGCGAAGGCAAGGTGGACCCTCGCCTCGCCCTGAACTACGACGACCGGTTCAGCACGATTCTCGGCACCGGCGTGAACCGCCGCGACCTGCTCCGCGCAGGTGCCCTGGCGGCGCTGGGCAGCCTGATCCCGTCCGCGGCGACTTTCGCGCAGGAGAAGAAGTTCGACCCGGTGGTGAAGATCGGCTACCTGCCCATCACGGACGCCTGCGCGCTGCTGGTGGCGCACGAGATGGGCTTCTTCAAGAAGGAGGGGCTCGAGTCGGCGCAGCCCACCCTCATCCGCGGCTGGTCGCCACTGGTGGAAGCCTTCGCCTCGCACCGCCTGAACCTCACGCACCTGCTCATCCCGGTCCCCATCTGGATGCGCTACAACAACAAGTTCCCCGTCAAGATCGTCGCCTGGAACCACACGAACGGCTCCGGCATCGTCGTGCACAAGGATGCGGGCATCGAATCGCCCAAGGACTTCGGCGGCAAGCAATTCGCGGTGCCGTTCTGGTACTCGATCCACAACATCATTTCCCAGAAGGTCATGCGCGATGCCGGCATCACCCCGGTGATCAAGCCGCAGGACGCGAAGCTGGGGCCCAAGGAGTGCAATTTCATCGTCCTGCAACCGCCGGACATGCCACCTGCCCTGGCCGCGAAGTCGATCCACGGCTACTGCGTCGCCGAGCCATTCAACGCGCTGGGCGAGGTGCGCGCCGGCGGCAAGATGCTGCGCATGACGGGCGACGTCTGGAAGGGCCACCCCTGCTGCGTCGTGGTCATGCACGAGGCCGACACCGAGGACGCCGCCCGTGCCGCCTGGTCGCAGAAGGTGCTCAATGCGATCGTGCAGGCGCAGATCCACCTGTTCGAGAACCGCGAGGCGATGGCCGACATGCTCTCCAAGGACGGCAAGGGCTACCTGCCCTTCCCGAAGGAAGTCGTGCGCCGCTCGATGATGCTCTACCAGGTCCCCTACCCCGGCAACCCCGGCGCGATCAAGCACCCCGACTGGGGCAACGACCGCATCAACTTCCAGGGCTGGCCCTACCCCTCCGCGACCGAGCAGGTGGTCACGGAGATGAAGACCACGGTGATCACGGGCGAGTCGGCGTTCCTCGACAAGCTCGACCCGAAGTTCGTGGCGAAGGACCTCGTGAACTACACCTTCGTCAGGAAGGCGCTTGAGGCCAACCCGAAGTGGAAGAACGACCGCAGCGTGCCGAAGACGGGCGACCCGTACACTCGCACCGAGACGATCGTGGTCTAGAACGAGGCAGCCCTGGCCGCCACCGTGCAGGAAACGAACATGCCCCGCGCCGCCTCCGGCGCGGCGCGGGGCATGTTCAACTTCGTTGCCGGCCTCGCGATCTTCGCGGCGCTGTGGTGGCTGGGCGGCTACTTCATCTCCAGCAACCCGAAGACGGCGAGTTTCGCCGGATTCGGGCTGGTTCCCACCCTGCAGGCGTTCCCGGAGTTGTGGAGCGCCGGCAAGCTCCAGAGCGCCATCTACGCAAGCGGCTACCGTCTCGGCGCCGGCCTGGCGATCGCAATCGTGCTCGGGGTGCCGATCGGCATCCTCATGGGGCGCATCCGGTTGTTCCGCGACCTGAGCAACTCCGCCTTCCAGTTCCTGCGCATGGTGAGCCCGCTGTCGTGGATGCCGATCGCGGTGCTGGTGTTCTCCTCGTGGGACGGCTCGATCGTGTTCCTGGTGGCGATCGCCTCGGTCTGGTCGGTGATCTTTTCCACGGCCGCGGGCCTGGCCAAGGTCGATCCCGCCTGGTTCAAGGTGGCGCGCAATCTCGGCGCCACGCCGCTGCAGATGCTCACGCGGATCATCCTGCCGGCCATCGCCTTCGACATCGTCACCGGCATCCGCCTGGCTCTCGGCGTGGCCTGGGTGGTGCTGGTCCCCGCGGAACTGCTCGGCGTGACCTCGGGCCTGGGCTATGCCATCAAGGATGCGCGAGAGATCCTTTCCTACGACCACCTCACCGCGATGGTGCTCACCATCGGCGTCATCGGCTACGCGCTCGACTCCTGCTGCGCGCTCCTGATCCGGCGCTACAGCTGGCACCGGGGGGACGCCTGATGCCCCGCCGGTCGCGCCACCCGGGGTCGCTGCCATGAGCGGCAGCGCAGCCATCGCTGCCACGGCCGCAGCCGCGCCGGCGCAGCGTGCCTCGATGTTCGCGGGCATGCCGTACAACTTCGCCACCTTCCTCGGCGGGCTCGCGATCCTTTTCGGCCTCTGGGGGGCCTCGACGTATGCCCTGTCGCTGAACCCCGCGACTTCCCAGTTCGCGAGCTTCGGCCCCGTCCCGGCCTTCAAGGCCACCTGGGCGATGCTGCAGAGCGGCCTCATCCAGAAGGCCCTTTTTTCCAGCGGCTACCGCCTGGCCGCCGGCCTCGGCATCGCCATTGCCTTCGGCGTGCCGATCGGCATCCTCATCGGCCGCAGCCGCCGCTTCCGCGAGCTGAGCCACTCGCCGTTCCAGCTGATGCGCATGATCAGCCCCCTTTCCTGGGAGCCGATCGCGGTCATCGTCTTCGCGGGCTGGGACATGGCGATCATCTTCCTGGTGGCCATCGCCGCGGTGTGGCCCGTCATGTTCTCCACGGCCGCCGGACTGTCGAAGGTCGACCCGGCGTGGTTCAAGGTGGCGCGCAACCTCGGCGCAAAGCCCTGGCAGGTCGTCACCCGGATCATCATCCCGGCCATCGCCTTCGACGTGCTCACGGGCATCCGCCTGGCGCTCGGGGTCGCCTGGGTCGTGCTAGTGCCGGCCGAGTTCCTCGGCGTTCGCTCGGGCCTGGGCTACACCATCGAGGACGCGCGCGAGACGCTCGAATACGACCACCTGATGGCGATGCTGCTGGTCATCGGGGCGGTCGGCTACGCGCTCGACAGCGC
>CAZOIB010000063.1:0-7377 GCA_964579785.1 uncultured Lysobacter sp.
CCCGGCGGGCGGCGCAGGAGAAGCGAGATCTGGCGATAGGCCCAGGCCTGCTTGGTCAGGTCGTCGTAGATGATGAGCGCGTCCTGGCCGCGGTCGCGGAAGTACTCGCCCATCGTGCAGCCGGAGTAGGGCGCGATGTACTGCATCGCGGCGGGGTCGGAGGCTGCGGCGGCAACGATGATGGTGTAGGCCATCGCGCCGTGCTCCTCGAGCTTCCGCACCACGTTCGCGATCGTCGAGGCCTTCTGGCCGACCGCGACGTAGATGCAGAAGAGATCCTTCCCCTTCTGGTTGATGATGGTGTCGACGGCCACCGCCGTCTTGCCCGTCTGGCGGTCGCCGATGATGAGTTCGCGCTGGCCGCGACCCACCGGCACCATCGCGTCGATGGACTTGAGGCCCGTCTGCACCGGCTGCGACACGCTCTTGCGCCAGATCACGCCCGGGGCGACCTTCTCGATCGGCTCGGTCATCTTGGCGTCGATCGGGCCCTTGCCGTCGATGGGCTGGCCCAGCGAGTTCACGACGCGGCCGATCAGCTCGGGGCCGACCGGCACCTCGAGAATGCGGCCCGTGCACTTGACGGTGTCGCCCTCGGAGATGTGCTCGTAGGCGCCGAGCACCACGGCGCCGACCGAGTCGCGCTCGAGGTTCAGGGCCATGCCGAAGGTGTTGCCCGGGAATTCGAGCATCTCGCCCTGCATCACGTCCGCGAGGCCGTGCACGCGGCAGATGCCGTCGGTTACCGAGATCACCGACCCTTCGGTGCGCTTCTCGGCGGCCACCTGGAGGTTCTGGATCTTCGACTTGATGAGTTCGCTGATTTCAGCCGGATTGATTTGCATGTGTGACTCCGAATACGTGTATGCAGCGTCAGCGCGCGAGCGCAAGCGCCATCTGGGCGAGCGCGTCGCGCATCGAGGCGTGGATCACCTCGTCGCCGACGTGGACGCGGGCACCGCCGATGAGCGCGGGGTCGATCTCCACCGTGGACTCGATCCTGCGGCCGTACTTGCGCGCGATCGAGCCGACAAGGTCCTCGCGCTCGGCATCCGCAAGCTCGCGTGCGCTCACGATCCTCACCTTCAGTACGCTCTCCTGGGCGCGCTTGAGGGCATCGAACTGGGCCGAGATCTCCGGGAGCAGGAGCGCGCGGGCGCCGTCGAGGAGGATGGTCACGAGGTTGCGGACCGGTAGCGGCAGGCGGTCGCCGCCGGCGCCGAAGAAGACCTCGAGCTTTTGCGCCCGGGTGAGCCGCGGGTCGCCGAGGAGGTCGGCCATCCGCTCGTCGGAGGCAATGGCCCCCGCAAGTGCCAGCGCGGCGGACCATCCGGCGAGATCGTTCGCCTCCATCGCCGAGCGGAACGAGGCTTCGGCGTAGGGTCGGGCGATGGTGGCGATTTCGGCCATGGCGTGTTCCTAGAGCTGAGCCTTCAGCTTGCCGAGCATCTCGGTGTGGGCCTTCGCGTCGACTTCGCGCTGCAGGATCTTTTCCGCTCCCGCCACGGCGAGCGCGGCAACCTGCTCGCGCAGCTCCGTCTTCGCCTTGGCGACTTCGGAGGCGATCTGCTCGCGCGCGCCGGCGATGATGCGGTCGGCCTCGACCTTCGCGGCGGCCTTCGCCTCCTCGACGATCTGCGCGCCGCGCTTCTCGCTTTCGCCCAGCACGCCCGAGGCGCGTTCGCGCGCTTCCTTCATCGCGCTTTCGCTCTTGCGCTCCGACTCGACGAGCGCCGCCTTGCCCTTCTCGGCGGCGGCCAGGCCGTCGGCGATGCGCTTGTTGCGCTCGTCGATGGCGCGGTTGAGCGGCGGCCAGATGAACTTGACCGAGAACCAGATGAGGAACGCGAACGACAGCGCCTGGACGAACAAGGTCGCGTTGATGTTCATGGCAACGAACCTTCCGTTTGGCCTTCGATTACTTGACGACGGACAGCAGCGGGTTCGCGAAGCCGAAGAACATCGCGATGCCGACGCCGATCAGGAACGCCGCGTCGATCAGGCCGGCGAGCAGGAACATGAACTTCTGCAGCTGCGGGATGAGCTCCGGCTGGCGGCCGGCGGCCTCCAGGAACTTCGAGCCCATGATGCCGATGCCGATGCAGGCGCCGATGGCGCCCAGGCCGATGATGATGCCGATGCCGAGCGCCGTGTAGGCTTGGACGAGGGCGAGATACTGAGCCATTGTTTTTCCTTTCGGAGGTGCGGGTGTTGACGTTGGGGAGGTGAGTGGAGCCGTTTCAGTGATGCTCGTGGGCCATCGCGATGTAGACGACCGACAGCACCATGAAAATGAACGCCTGCAGCAGGATGATCAGGATGTGGAACACGGCCCAGGCCCAGGTGAAGGCGACGGAAGCGCCGCCGGCAATGAGCCCGCCGACCGAGAGGCTCGCGATCATCCCGAGCAGCCCGAGCAGCATGAAGATGAGTTCTCCCGCATACATGTTCCCGAACAGCCGCATGCCCAGCGATATGGGCTTGGCCAGAAGCTCGATGATGTTGAGGCCCAGGTTCGGGAGCCACAGCAGGGGGTGCGACCCGAACGGCGCCGTGAAGAGCTCGTGCAGGAAGCCGCCGGCGCCCTTGGCCTTGAAGCTGAAGAAGATGATGAGGAAGAACACCGAGAAGCTCATGCCGAAGGTGGTGTTCAGGTCGGTCGAGGGGACCGCCTTCCACGCCGGGGCGCCGAGGCCGTGCGCGAACGTCGCCACCCAGTCGATCGGGATCAGGTCCATGAGGTTCATCATGAAGACCCAGGTGAAGATGGTGAGTGCCAGCGGCCCGAGGAAGGCGCGCGACCCGGGAAAGACGTCGCGCACGGTGCCGTCCACGAACTCGAAGAACATCTCGATGAATGACTGGAGCCGGCCGGGCACTCCGGCCGTCGCGCCCTTGGCCACCAGCCAGATGAGCCCGAGGCCCACGAGTCCCAGGACCCACGACATCACGATGGTGTCCATGTTCAGGGTCCAGAAGCCGCCCTCTCCGACCCTCACCGACAGATTGGTGAGGTGGTGGGCGATGTATTCCGACGGTGTCAGGGAGCCTTGGGCAGCCATGCGCTTATTTTCTTCTCATTAGCGCGAGCAGCGGTGCCACCCACGCGATACAGAATCCCATCACCACGGCGCCGGGCGCCGCACTTGCCGCCTCGAGACCGGTCCTGCCCGAGAGCAGGGACACGAGGCCCACCAGCGATACGGCCCACTTCGCCGCCTCCGCCATCACCAACGCCCGCAAGGCCTGCCAGGGCGTGGGCGCCGGGCGGGACCGCCATTTGAGCACCCCCACGAATGCGAGGGTGCCCGCAAGGGCGGCCATGCCACCAGCGAGCGCTGCCACGGCGCTCCCGCGTCCGCCGAGACCGAGGGCTGCGGCCGCGCAGCAGGCCACCAGTCCCGCCTGCACGAGAACCTGCCGCCGGGGGTCGAAAATCCCCGGCGCGGAGATCGGCCTTGGGCTTGGGCTCGGTGACGACAAACCAACGGATTTTAGCGCTGATGGCGGCATCGGGTCAAAAGTTGCTGCAACGCAATATCCCTAGCCCTGGCGACGCTTGAGGCGGGAGACGATCCCGTCGAGCTGCCCGAGGGTCGCATACTGGATGACGAGGCTTCCGCTCCCCCCCTTGTGCGGCTTGAGGCTGACCGCGGCGCCGAGCGCCTCGGACAATTCCTCCTGCAGCCGCCGGGAATCGGAATCCAGCCTTGGCTTGGCGGCGACGCCCGGCTTCGGCGTCGCGTGGGTGTGCTGCACGAGCCTTTCCGTCTCCCGCACCGAAAGGCCCTTCGCAGCCACCTGCCCGGCCAGCTCGACCTGCTTCGCCTTGCCTACCCCCAGAAGCGCCCGCGCATGGCCCATGTCGAGGCGACCCTCGAGGAGCATGTCCTGGACAGCTCGCGCGAGGTCCAGCAGCCGCAGCAGGTTCGTCACCGCGCTGCGCGAGCGGCCGACGGCCTTGGCCGCCTCGTCGTGGGTCAGGCGAAACTCGTCGATCAGGCGCTTCAGGCCGGTGGCCTCCTCGATGGGATTCAGGTCCTCGCGCTGGATGTTCTCGATCAAGCCGATACCGAGCGCCACATCGTCGGCCACTTCGCGCACCAGCGCGGGAACGCGCTCGAGCCCGGCAATCTGGGCCGCACGCCAGCGCCTCTCGCCGGCCAGAATCTCGTAGCCGCCATCATCGACCGGGCGCACCACCACCGGCTGCAGGATGCCGCGCGCACGGATCGAGTCCGCCAGTTCCGCGAGCGAGGCCTGGTCCATGCGCGTGCGCGGCTGGTACTTCCCGGGACGCAGCGAGCCCACCGCAAGCTGCGCCAGCTCGCCATCGGACTTCATCCGGGCGCCGCCTCCGAGCAGGGCATCGAGACCCCGGCCGAGCCCCTTGTGCTTGGTCATGAACGTGTTCCTTCCTTCTCGGCGCGAATCGCGACGCCACTGCGTTCAAGCAGCTCGCGCGCAAACGCCAGGTGCGCAGTCGCCCCCTTGGAGGCGGGATCGTGCAGGAGCACGGGCTTGCCGAAGGAGGGTGCCTCGGCGATGCGCACGTTGCGCGGGATGACGGTATCGAACACCTTCGCGCCGTAGTGGCGCTTCAACTCGTCGGAGACCTGCACGGTGAGCGTGCTGCGCGGGTCGTACATGGTGCGCACCAGCGCCTCGATCTCGATGCGCGGATTGAGGTTCTGCTTCACCTTGCGCAGCGTCCCCACGAGATCGGACAGTCCCTCGAGCGCGTAGTACTCGCATTGCATCGGGATGATCACCGCGTCGGCGGCGGTGAATCCGTTCACGGTGAGCATGTTGAGCGCAGGCGGGCAGTCGATGACCACGTAATCGTAGTCGGCCAGGACCGGGGCGAGAGCCTCGCGCAGGCGGAACTCGCGGCGCTCGATGGCGATCAGCTCCACCTCCGCTCCTGCCAGGTTGCGATTGGAGCCCACCACTTCGTATCCGCCCTCGGCGTGCAGGCGGGCTTCGGCCACGCCGTATTCGCCGAGGAGGATGCCGTAGACGCTGCGCTCGAGGGCACTCTTGTCGATGCCGCTGCCGGTCGTGGCGTTGCCCTGCGGGTCGAGGTCGACGAGCAGGACGCGGCGCGCGTAGTGCGCCAGGCTTGCGCAGAGATTGACCGCCACCGAGGTCTTGCCGACGCCGCCCTTCTGATTGGCGATGACGAACGTGCGCGCCATCAGGCGGCCTTCAGGAGGACGAGATGGCGCTGCGCCGCAAGCGACGGGACGTGCAGCTCGATCACCTCCGCGATCCGGTGCGTGCCCGGAACGCGGGCGATTTCCTCGAACGGGTGCACGCCCTTCATCGCCAGCATCGTCCCGCCCGGAGCCAGCAAGTGTCCCGCCTGCACGACGAAATCGGCCAGCTCCGCGAAGGCCCTCGAGACGACGATGTCGTAGGCCGCGGCGGGGTGCCATTTTTCGACGCGCTCGCAGGCCACGTCGGCATTGACCAGGGCGAGCTCGGCCCTCGCCTGGCGCAGGAACGTCGCCTTCTTTTGGCTCGCGTCGAGGAGGGTGACCGCCAGGTCCGGGCGCGCGATCGCCAGCGGAATGCCGGGCAGGCCCGCCCCGGCTCCCACATCGAGCAGCGTGCGCGCGGCGATAACGTGGGGAAGGACGGCGAGGCTGTCGAGCAGGTGCAGGATGACCATCTTTTCCGGCTCGCGCACCGCGGTGAGGTTGTGCACCCGGTTCCACTTCTCGATGAGGCGAAGGTAGGCGACGAGCTTCTCCTGCGCGGCCGCGTCGAGGGCAAGTCCCAGCGCGGCGAGGCCCTCGGCGAGCGATTGCGCGATGTTCATGCGCTGCGCTCCTCCGGACTCGCACGATCGGCGAGTGCGCGTCGCTTGAGGTGAACGAGCAGGAGGGAAATGGCGGCAGGCGTCATGCCCTGGATGCGCGCGGCCTGGCCAACCGTTTCGGGGCGCTGCTGGGCAAGCTGTTGCTGCACTTCGCGCGACAGTCCGCGTACCGACGCGTAGTCGAAATCCACCGGCAGCGCGAGGCTTTCCTGGGCGAGCTGCCGGGCGACCTCGTCATGTTGCCGGTCGATGTAGCCCGAGTACTTGGCCGCGATTTCCACCTGGTCGGCCACATGGGAATCCTCCACCGCCGCACCAACACTTGGCAAGGACATGAGTGAGCGATAACCAACATTCGGTCGTCGCAACAGGTCGAACAGCGAGTATTCACGCTCGATCGGCTGGCCGAGCACGCGTACCTGGTCGGGTTCGGGAATCCTGCCCGGGTGCGCCCAGGTCGCCTTGAGGCGCGCCGTCTCGCGCTCGATCGCCTCGCGCTTCGCGGAAAAGGCCGCCCAGCGCGCGTCGTCCACGAGACCCAGCCTGCGCCCCGTTTCGGTCAGCCGCAGATCCGCATTGTCCTCGCGCAACTGCAACCGGTATTCCGCGCGGCTCGTGAACATGCGGTAGGGCTCCGACACCCCCCGGGTCACGAGATCGTCGACGAGCACGCCCAGGTAGGCCTCGTCGCGGCGCGGGCACCAGCCGGCCTCGCCGCGCGCCATGAGAGCGGCGTTGATCCCGGCGAGCAGCCCCTGTGCCGCAGCCTCCTCGTAGCCGGTGGTGCCGTTGATCTGCCCGGCGAAGAAGAGGCCGCCGATCGCCTTCGTCTCCAGGGTCGCCTTGAGCCCGCGCGGGTCGTAGTAGTCGTACTCGATGGCGTAGCCGGGCCGCAGGATGTGGGCATTCTCCAGCCCCGGGATGGACCGGACCAGGGCCAGCTGCACGTCGAAAGGCAGGCTGGTCGAGATGCCGTTGGGGTAGTACTCGTGCGTGGACAGTCCCTCGGGCTCGAGAAAGACCTGGTGGCTCGCCCGGTCGGCGAAGCGATGGATCTTGTCCTCGATGGAAGGACAGTAGCGCGGGCCCACGCCCTCGATCACGCCGGTGAACATCGGCGAGCGGTCGAGGCCGCCGCGGATCACCTCGTGCGTCGCCTCCCGCGTATGCGTGATCCAGCAGGGCAGCTGGCGGGGATGCATCGAGCGAGAGCCCAGGAAGGAGAAGACCGGCTCGGGAGAGTCGCCGGGCTGCTCCGCACACCGGGAGAAGTCGATGGTCCGGCCATCGAGCCGCGGCGGCGTGCCGGTCTTCAGCCGCCCGACCGGCAGGGACAGCTCGCGCAGGCGCGCCGCGAGCGTAACGGACGGCGGGTCCCCGGCCCGTCCGGCCGCATAGCTTTCCAGGCCGACATGAATGCGCCCGCCGAGAAAGGTCCCGGCGGTGAGCACTACCGCGGTGGCGTGGAAGCGCAGGCCGATGGCGGTGAGGGCCCCCGTTACCCGGTCGCCCTCGACCAGAAGGTCGTCGACCGCCTGCTGGAACAGCCAGAG
>CAZOIB010000064.1:0-6504 GCA_964579785.1 uncultured Lysobacter sp.
TGCCGGAAACCGTTGCGGGTCTGCGAGTGGACCTTGGTGATGACGGAAATCAGGTTGCGGGTCTTCGGGTCGAGGTGCCGGCCGGCCTCCTTGAGGAAGGCGAGGTAGGGGCCGATGGCATCGGGGCGTGCCTTGACGAGGTAATTGAGTGCGTCGCTCATGGTCGTTTGCGGTGCTCGAGGGTTGCGGGGTGCCGATCGGGCCCCTGCTGGCATCATAATGGGTACGGAATGAAGCGCCAAAGTTCGCCCCGGAAGGAGGATCGCCACGATGCCGCCAACGCTGGATGAACATGCCATCCTTGCACTGACCAACGTCGGGGAGCACGATCTTCACGAAGCGGGAACGACGCTCGAGCCCAGGCATTTGCAGGCGCTCGTGCTCATCGACGGGGAAACGACCGTGGCGCAGGTGCTCAAGCGCGCACCGGACACGCCGCCCGACGGATTGCGCAAGACCCTGGAGGAGCTCGTCGAGAAGGGCTATGTCAGCGCTCTCGACCACTCCGCTTCCGATGCCCTGGACGCCGGCGATTTCTTCACCTCGGCGGTGCCGCATGCCGATGCCGTGGAACCGGGCGAGGAGGACCATGCCGAAGCGCTCGCCACCGCGGAGTTTCTCCACCAGAACGGATACAGCGTGAACGTGGCCCGCCGTCCGAAGGTCAAGCACCGGTGTTCGAAGGGGCGCAGGCCGATGGTGCTCGTGGTCGACGACGATCCGGACATCTGCAGCCTGCTGCGCACCTACCTCAAGATGGAAGGGTTCGAGACGCGATCGGCCGCCAATCGCGACGAGATCGTCGCCGAGATGCACCGCTTGCCGCTGCCGGACCTGGTGCTGCTCGACGTCTGGCTCACGGACGTCAACGGCTTCGACGTCCTCGCCAGGATGCGCCAGCACCCCGTGCTCAAGGGACTGCCGGTGATCATGCTGACCGGCGAGGCAACCCGCGAGGCCGTGCTCCGGGGGATCATGGGCGGGGCCGATGGCTACATCACCAAGCCGTTCGACATCCACCACATGGTCAGGGCCGTCAAGGCGGTGCTCGGCCTGTCGAGCGATCCCAACGCGCAGGATTGGGACTATTCGCTGTAAGCCGTGTCGCGGCAACCGGAATAGCGACGGCCTCCAGGTGTTATCCCGGCAGTATCCCCGGGTCGATCCGTGCAACGTCTCTCTCTACCGAAAGTTCATCCATGGTCAAAGGAGCAGCCAGGCTGGCAGTCCTCACCGCGGCCGCACTGCTTGCCGGGTGTGCCGTGTTTGCCATCGCCCGCCTCGAGCCCGGCAAGTCGTCGGAGGCCGATGTCCGCCAGGCGCTGGGCGAGCCGGCCAGGGTCTACACCGACCCGGACGGCACGCGCCAGCTGGTGTACCCGCGCGGGCCCGAAGGCAGGCAGACGTACATGGCCTTTCTCGCTCCGGACGGGCGCCTGGCGCGACTGGACCAGGTGCTCACGGAGGAGCACTTCCGGCGCATCGCGGTCGGGACCACCAATGGCGTCCGGCTGGAGCGGCTCGTCGGCCCGCCGTGGCGGAAGATTCCGTTCCCTAACCTGCGCCAGGTGGCCTGGGACTATGTCCTCCAGGACAGCTGGGGCTACACCGTCGACTTTTCGGTGATGGTCGACGAGCGGGACATCGTCGCCAACCTGGTGTCCGTGCGGCGCGAACTGGGTCGCTCCGGCAGCGTCAGCCGGTAGGAGCCTTCGCTCAGGGTGCCGGGGTCAAGCAGAGGGCCCCGAGGGCCGTGTCGGCGATGCCGAGCGCCTGCAGGATGCCCGCGAGGGCGAGCGCGACGATGGCGCCGCCGGCGATGGCACCGGCCGCCGCGTAGGCAAGCAGGCGCCCGGCGTGCATCGGCAATGCCGCGAGAACCGGGGAAGCCCTAGATGATGCGGGAGTAGGCGACGCGCGCCTGGTCGGCCTTGAGGTAGCGGTCGAACACGGCGCAGATGGCGCGCACGAAGAAGCGGCCCTTCGGCGTGACGGCGATCCAGCCCGGCTCGCGCTCGACGAGGCCGAGCGTCTCGAATTCCTTCAGCGCTTCGAGTTCGCCGGCGAAGTAGGTGTCGAAGTCGACGAGGTGCGCGGCCTCGATCGCTTCCGTCGCGACGCAGAACTGGCACATGAGGGCGACGATGATCGCGCGGCGCAGCAGGTCGTCCGCGGTGAGCTCGTAGCCGCGGATGATCGGCAGCCGCCCCTGGTCGAGGGAGTCGTAATAGGCCGGCAGGTCGCGCGCGTTCTGGCTGTACGTCGGGCCCACCTTGCCGATGGCGGAGACGCCGAAGGAGAGCATGTCGCCGTCCGGGCCGACGGTGTAGCCCTGGAAGTTGCGGGTGAGCGTGCCGCAGCGCTGCGCGCGGGCGAGCTCGTCGTCGGGCAGGGCGAAGTGGTCCATGCCGATGTAGATGTAGCCCGCGCGGTTGAAGAGGTCGATGGCGCGCGCGAGGATGGAGAGCTTTTCCGCGGCGCTGGGCAGGTCCACGTCGAGGATGCGTCGCTGCGGCTTGAAGCGCTGCGGCAGGTGCGCGTAGCTGTAGAGAGCGATGCGGTCGGGGCGCAGCTCCAGCACGCGCTCGACCGTGTCGGCGAAGCTCGACACGCTCTGCTTCGGCAGCCCGTAGATGAGGTCGATGTTGAGGCTCTTGAAGCCGCTCGCGCGCGAGGCGGTGATGACGTCGCGCGTCATCTCGTAAGGCTGGATGCGGTTGACCGCGCGCTGCACGGCGGGGTCGAAGTCCTGCACGCCGAAGCTCGCCCGGTTGAAGCCCAGCTCCGCGAGCAGGCGGATGGCGTCGGGGGAGCAGGAGCGCGGGTCGATCTCGATGGCGTACTCGCCGTTCGGGTCGAACTCGAAGTGGGAGCGCAGCATCTCCCACACCACGCGCAACTCGTGGTCGGAGAGGAAGGTCGGCGTGCCGCCGCCCCAGTGCATCTGGCGCACGCGCCGGTCCTCGCCGGCCAGCGCCGCCTGCATGCCGACTTCCACGCCGAGGTAGTGCAGGTAGCGTGCGGCGCGCGACTTGTCGCGAGTCACCACCTTGTTGCAGCCGCAATAGAAGCAGATCGTGTTGCAGAACGGCAGGTGGACGTAGAGCGAGAGCGGCTGGCGCACGGCGCCGATCGCGCGCGCGCGCATCGCCTGCGCGAAGGACTGCGCGTCGAATGCCTCGACGAAGCGGTCCGCGGTGGGATAGCTGGTGTAGCGCGGCCCCAGCTTGTCGAAGCGTTGCACGAGATCGAGGTCGATCTGCGCGGGCAGCGATTCCGGGCGGGGGGCGACGGGAGGGGTGTTCGGGGTCACGGCCGAGAGCATGAGCGGCATCTTGCGTCAATGCCGTGCAGGAGCATTGACGTGGATCAATGGTCGCCGGGCGCACGTGGTGCCGCTACAATGGCCCACCATGACCGAGCCCGCCATCGCCACGCTCACGCGCCTGCGCACCGCCTGCTCGCAATGCAACCTGCGCGAGCTCTGCCTGCCCGGCGGACTGACCGCGGAGGAACTGCAGACTCTCGACAATCTCGTTTCGACGCGGCGCAAGGTGCGGCGCGGCGACAGCCTCTTCTACGGCGGCGAGCCGTTCTCCGCGCTCTACGCCGTGCGTTTCGGCTTCTTCAAGAGCACGCTCACCAGCGGCGACGGCCGCGAGCAGGTGACCGGCTTCTACATGGCGGGCGAGCTCCTCGGCATGGACGGCATCGGCGGCGACCGCCATACCTGCACCCTCACCGCTCTCGAGGACAGCGAGGTGTGCGTGATGCCCTTCGCGCGCGTCGAGGACCTGTCGCGCAACTTCGAGCCGCTGCAACGCCACTTCCACAAGGTCCTGTCGCGCGAGATCGTGCGCGACCAGGGCGTCATGATGCTGCTGGGCTCCATGCGGGCGGAGGAGCGCCTCGCCGCGTTTCTCGTCAACCTGTCGCAGCGCCTCACCGCGCGCGGGTTCTCCGCCTCGGAGTTCGTCCTGCGCATGACGCGCGACGAGATCGGCAGCTACCTCGGCATGAAGCTGGAGACCGTGAGCCGGCTGTTTTCCCGCTTCCAGGAAGACGGCATGATCGAGGTGCACCAGAAGCACGTGCGCATCATCGACATCGGCGGCCTCAAGCGCGTCATGGCCCAGGCGCAGGGCTCGTCCTGACCTCTCCGGAAGGGACAGTCCCGGTTCTCTGATCCCGGTCAAGGAGGAGGGGGGACCCGGGGGTAGCATGAACTTCGGGCATACCCATTCCCAACCAGAGGAGAAAAGACCATGTTCAGACGCATACTCTGCGCCACGGACGGTTCGAAGCGCTCCGCCCATGCCGTGAAGACGGCCGCCGCGCTCGCGCACGGCTCCGGCGCGCTCCTCACGCTCGTCCACGTGACGCCGGACTACCGCACGCCCTACTACCCCGACGGGGTGATGATCGACTGGCCCTCGGAGAAGGACTACAAGCGCGATTGCAGGGCAGCCGCCGAGAAGGTGTTCGCCAAGGATGCCGAGATCGCCCTGAAGGAAGGCGTGGAGGCCGAGCACCTGCACCTCTTCGGGGACTCCCCCGCGGACGAGATCCTCGCCGCGGTGAAGAAGTCCAAGGCCGACCTGGTCGTGATGGCCTCGCACGGCCGCAAGGGGTTCGAGGCGATGCTCCTCGGCAGCGAAACGCAGAAGGTCCTGGCCCGCACGACGGTGCCCGTGCTCGTGGTGCGGTGATGAGCGGTCCCGTCGCCATGAACGGCCTCGACGCAGGCCAGGTGAGCCGGCTGCGTGCGGAACTCGAGCGGCTGAAGCGCGAGGCGCTCGCAGGAGTGCGGCGGGCGGCTGGCGAGCTGAAGGAAGAGGACGCGGATCTCTTCCGCGACGGAGGAGTCACCGGCGACGGCGCGCTGGCGGAGGCCGAGTTCGAGCGCGACGTGGCGGGGGCCGGGCAGGTGCGCGCCGCGCTCACCGCGATCGTGGCGGCCGAGGGTCGGCTGGCCACGGGGGATTACGGACTTTGCGAGGATTGCGGAGCGGCCATCGGCCATGCCCGCCTCGAGGCGCAGCCCGCGGCTTCGCGCTGCGTGCGCTGCCAGGAGCTGGCCGAAAAGCGCGGCGGCCCCGCCCATTTTCCGGGATGAAGGAGCACCATGAGCACCAAGCTGAGGAATCGCCTGACGGCCAACCGTTTCCGGATTCCTGACGCCGCCGCCGTTCCCTCCGCGCCGGGGATCTCGAAGCAGATCCACCCCTTGCACCCCCTGATGTCGCCCGCCTCCGTCGCGCTGGTCGGCGCGAGTTCGCGGCCCGGCTCGCTCGGGCAGGTGGTGCTGGCGAACCTGCGCCAGGGCGGCTTCGGTGGCTCCATTCATCTCGTCAACCCGCGCCACAAGGCGATCGATGGCCAGCCGTGCGTGGCCACGCTGGAGGAACTCGGGAGTCCCGTCGATCTGGCGATCGTCACGGCGCCGGCGCCGGCCGTTCCCGACATCATCGCGCAGGCGGGGCGCGCGGGCGTGCCCGCGGCGATCGTCCTTTCCGCCGGTTTCAGCGAGACGGGGGAGAGTGGCAAGGCGCTCGAGGCGCGCATGCTGGAGGTGGCCCGTGAAGCCGACGTGCGCATCCTCGGGCCGAACTGCGTCGGCATGTTGCGCCCGTCGATCGGGCTCAACGCCTCGTTCGCGCGGACGGCTTGCGAAGCCGGCAGCATCGCCCTGGTGTCGCAGTCCGGAGCCATCTGCACGGCGCTGGTCGACTGGGCCGCCAGCACCAAGGTCGGGCTGTCGAGCGTGGTCTCCCTCGGGGCCGCGGCCGACATCGACTTCGGCGACGTGCTCGACTACCTGCTCTTCGACAACAAGACGGAGAGCGTGCTGCTCTACGTGGAGGGAGTGCACAACGGCCGCACCTTCATCAGCAGCCTGCGCGCCATCGCGCGCGCGAAGCCCGTGATCGTCCTCAAGGTCGGGCGTTACGCGTCGGGATCGCAGGCGGCGCGATCGCACACCGGAGCGCTGGTCGGCAACGACGCGGTGTTCGACGCCGTGCTGGCCCGCTGCGGCGTGGTGCGCGTGCACAGCGCCCAGGACCTGTTTGCCGCGGCCCGCGCGTTGTCGTCGCGCCGCAAGCCCTACGGCGATCGCCTTGCCATCGTCACCAATGGCGGCGGCCCCGGCGTGCTCGCCGCGGACGCGGTCAGTTCCGAGAACCTCCAGCTCGCCAAGCTCGCCCCGGAAACGCTGGAACGGCTCAACGCGATCCTGCCGAAGCACTGGTCGCACAACAACCCCGTGGACGTGATCGGGGATGCCAACGGCGAACGCTTCGGCGGGGCCGCGAAGATCGTGGCCGCGGATCCGAACGTCGATGCGGTGCTCACCGTCTTCTGCCCGACCGGAATCGCCAGCGCGGAATCCGTCGCGGACGGGATCCTGCCAGTGGCCAAGGAATGCGCGAAGCCCTTCCTCACCGCCTGGCTCGGAGAGAGCGGCGTCGTCGATACGCGCCACCGCGTGGAGGCGGCGGGAAT
>CAZOIB010000065.1:0-2101 GCA_964579785.1 uncultured Lysobacter sp.
GGCGCCGCCGCACATCGGGTCCAGCAGGGGCTCCTCCGGCTTCCAGCCCGAGAGGAGGACGATCCCTGCGGCGAGGTTCTCCCGCAGCGGCGCCTCCCCCGCCCCCGCGCGCCAGCCGCGCTTGAAGAGCGGCTCGCCCGAGGTGTCGAGGTAGAACGCCCCTCGCGCAGCCTCGAGGAAGGCATGGACGCGGACATCCGGATTCGCGCGGTCGATGTTCGGCCGGCTGCCCACGGCATCACGGAAGCGGTCGCAGACGGCGTCCTTGATGCGCAGCGTGGCGAAATCGAGGCTCTTCAGCGGGCTCTTCTGGGCCGACAGGTTCACGCGGAGCGTGCGTGCCACGGTGAAATGCCGCGTCCAGTCGATCGCCCGGGCGGCCTCGTAGACGTCCTCCTCGCCGGCGTAGTCGAACTCGCCGATGCGCCAGAGGATTCGCGAGGCGAGGCGGGAGCGCAGGTTGGCGCCATAGCAAAGGTCCCACCCGCCGGCGAAGGCGACGCCGCCGGGCACGACGGCGGGCTCGTGCGCGCCGAACGAGGCGAGCTCGTCCGCCAGCAGCGCCTCGAGGCCCCGCGGCGCGGTCGCGAAGAAGCGCTCCGTCACCACTGCGGCTTCAGCACGACGAGCAGCACCACGGCGATGAGAATCACGACCGGGAACTCGTTGAACCAGCGGAACCAGACGTGGCTGCGCGTGTTCCGGTCGTCCCGGAAGTCGGCGAGGATGCGGCCGCACCAGGCGTGGTAGGCGACGAGCACCGCCACCAGCGCGAGCTTGGCGTGAAGCCAGCCGCCCGCGCCCTGGAACCAGCCGAGCCACAGCCAGGTGCCGAAGACGACGGTGAGGACGCCCCCGGGGGTGGTGATGCCCCAGAAGAGCTTGCGCTCCATCACCTTGAAGCGCTCGATGGAGGCACGGTCGTCCGACATGGCGTGGTAGACGAACAGCCGCGGCAGGTAGAACAGGCCGGCGAACCACGTCACCATGAAGATGATGTGGAGCGACTTGACGACGAGCATGGTCATTTCAGGAGCCTCCGTCGCGTGAGCACGGTGGCCAGGTAGAACCCCGCCACCGCGTAGACCGCCAGCACGGCCGCGTGCGCCAGCGCATTGTGCGGCAACTCGCCGGCGAGCAGTGGCCGCACCAGCTGGACGCCGTGGTAGAGCGGCAGCGCCTGCGCGACCGCCTGCACGCCCTCGGGCAGCCGCTCCATCGGGAAGAACACGCCCGAGAGCATCATCATCGGCGTCAGCAGCAGCGTCATGTAGTAGCTGAAGAAATCGTAGCCCGAGGCGAGCGCATTGACCGACAGGCCGAGCGCGGCGAACGCCAGGCCGATCAGCACCACCACCGGGATGGTTGCGAGCGCGAGGAAGGAATGCGCGTGCCCGGCCGCCGCGATGATGAGTAGGATGCAGGCGCCTGCGGCCAGCGCCTTGGTCGCCGCCCAGGCCCACTCCCCGGCCAGCACGTCCTCCAGCGTCATCGGCGTATTGACGATCGCCTCCCAGGTTTTCTGCACGTGCATCCGCGAATAGGCCGAGAAGAGCGACTCGAAGGTCGCCGCGTACATGGTGGTGGAGGCCATGAAGCCGCCGGCGAGGAAGCCGAAATAGCTCGTGCCGCCGACGTCGCCCAGCGCCGCGCCCAGGCCGTAGCCCAGGCCGAACAGCATGATCATGGGATCGGCGAGGTTGCCGAGGATCGAGGGGATGGCGAGCTTGCGCCAGACGAGGAAGTTGCGCCGCCAGACGGCGACGAAGCGCAGGCTCGGCGCAGGCGGACGCAGGTGACGATGCATGCGGTCGCGTCCTCAGTCCCGGAGATCGCGCCCGGTGAGCTTGAGGAAGAGGTCCTCGAGGTTCGCCGGGCGGTGCAGGTAGACAAGTTCCGGATGGGCGCGCAGGCTCGCGATCAGCGGCTCCGCGCCATCGGCGTAGCAGAACACCGTTTCGCCGGCGAGTTCGACGCGCCGGGCGAGCGCGCGCGCCTCCGCCATCCAGGCCTCGACGCCTGGGCCGTGCACCTCGACCACGTGGGCCTCGATATGCTGCGCGATCAGCGCGCGCGGAGCCCCCTGCGCGATGATCCTCCC
>CAZOIB010000066.1:0-15754 GCA_964579785.1 uncultured Lysobacter sp.
GCCATCACGCCAGCCACGTGCTTGTAGGCGACGATCTTGTTGGGGCGCAGGTGAAACTCCGGCTGCACGGGCTGCGCCGCGGCGGCGATGAACTTCGCATCCAGCGTGGGGCGGTCGGGCACCTGGTCGCCGGACCAGAGGACGGTGCCGTCGAAGTCGACCTCGACCAGGATCACCTCCGGCGGCACGGCCGGCGGCGGCGGGTTGCCGACCGGCATGTTCAGCTTCACCGCGTGCGTCTGGATCGGGATGGTGATGATCAGCATGATGAGGAGCACCAGCATCACGTCGATGAGCGGCGTGGTGTTGATGTCGACCATCACCTCCGGATCGCCGCTGCCGCCTGAGCCGACTTGCATGCCCATGGGTCGTTACCTTTCGAAAGTTGCCGGCTATTGGGTCCGCGCCGGAGGCTCGGTGATGAAGCCGATCTTGAGGATCGAGGCGCGCTGGCAGGTCGCGACCACGCGCCCCACGAACTCGTAGCGGGTGTTCTCGTCGGCGCGCACGTGCACTTCCGGCTGCGGCTGCATCACCGCCACCGGCTTCAGGCGCTCGAAGAGCGCCTTCGTGCTCGGCACGTACTCCATGCCCCAGAACATCTCGCCGTCCTTGTTCAGCGAGATGACGATGTTCTCGGGCTTGGTCTGCGTCGGGAGGTTCCTCTCCTTCGGCAGTTCCATCGGGACCTGCTGGATGACCACCGGGATGGTGATCAGGAAGATGATGAGCAGCACCAGCATCACGTCGACGAGCGGCGTGGTGTTGATGGCCGACATCACCTCCTGCTGGTCTTCCTCGGCGTCGTGGCCGACGGTCATGCCCATGGCGTCAGGCCTTGGCCTTCTTGACGTGGCCGCTCATCATCACGAGGTGCAGGTCGGCGCTGAAGGCGCGCAGGTGCTCCATGGCCACCTTGTTGCGGCGCACGAGCCAGTTGTAGGCGAGCACCGCGGGAACGGCGACGGCGAGACCGAAGGCCGTCATGATCAGCGCCTCGCCCACCGGCCCGGCCACCTTGTCGATGGAGGCCTGGCCGGCGATGCCGATGGCGGTGAGCGCGTGGTAGATGCCCCAGACCGTGCCGAAGAGGCCGACGAACGGCGCCGTCGAGCCCACGGTCGCGAGAAACGCGAGGCCGTCCTGCAGGCGGCTGCCGACGTTTTCCACGGCGCGCTGGATGCCCATCGTGACCCAGTCGTTGTAGTCGATCTGGTCGAGGAGCTTGCCCTCGTAATGGCTCGCGGCCTCCATGCCGGATTCCGCAATGAAGCGGAAGGGGCTCGTTTCCTTCAGTCCCTTGAGCCCGTCCGCCACCGAGCCGGCCTTCCAGAAGGTCGCCTTGACGGCTGCGGCTTCCTTGAAGACCTTGTACTGCTCGTAGACCTTCACGAACATGATGTACCAGGAGCCCATCGACATGATGACGAGGATGACCAGCGTGCCCTTGGAGACGAAGTCGCCCTGCTTCCAGAGCGCCTCGAGGCCGTACGGGTTCTCGATGGTTTCCTTATCCTTGGCCACGGCGGGCGGCGGCTTCGGGGCGTCCGCAGGTTTCGCGGCCTCGGCGGGCTTGGCAGCATCGGCGGCCGGGGCCTGTGCGTGCGCCGCGGAGGCGAACACCAGCGGTGCTGCCGGCGCGCAGGCGAGGATGATGGCCGCGAGGAGCGCGGGCAGTCGGCGGATCAGGTGCATGTGTATTCCTCCAGATTTCCGGGTGACGTGCTGCGGGTGAATGGGGGCTCGGGCGGACGGTCAGTCCGCGAGCTTGAAATCGATTTCCACTTCGCCGATGAAGCCGACCGCCTCGGGGGCGAACTGCCATTGCGACAGGGCGCGGATCACTTCGCGATCGAAGATGCGTGGCGGCTTCGACGAGATGATCCGGACTTCCGAGACCGTGCCGTCGGGACGGATGTGCAGGTGCGCGAGCACCGTGCCGCTCTGGATGCCGTCGCGCAGCGCCTGGCGCGGGAACACGGGGCGCACGATTTCGCCGACCGGACGCACGTTCTTGCGCACCACCGGGCCGGCGGGCTTGGGCGGCGCGGGGGCGGCCTTGGGCGGCGGGCCGGGCGGCGGCCTGGCCGTGGTGACGGTGGTGATCGCCGGCGCGGTCTGGGCCTGCACCGGCACCTGGATGTTCACTTCCGGCGGCGGAATGAACGGCGGCGGCGGGGCGGCGAGCTTGGGCGGAGGAGGAGGCGTGTCCTCGATCGGCTTCTTGATCTCCTCGATGATCTTGGTCTCGATGGGAGCCTTGAGCACCTCGACCACCTTGCGGGCGAGGCCGGTGACCAGCGCGTAGCCGATGGCCACGTGGATGAGGGCGACCATGGCGATGCTGGGCACGTGCCTCGCCGGGTTCCTCTGCGTCTCGCGGTAGTTCTTCATGCCACCTCCTCCACCACCACGATGCTGGACAGGTGGCGGCCCGGGTTGCGCTGGCTCTCGGCGACGTTCACCGCCGCAGGCTCCTCAGACCAGGCCGCCCTGGCAGAGGTACTTGGACTGCAGGTAGTCGTCGAGGCCGCGTCGGGACCCCTCGCGCCCGTAACCGGAATCCTTGATGCCCCCGAAGGGCGCCGCCTCTGCGGAGATGGCGCCCTCGTTGACGCCAATCACGCCGCATTCCAGCCGCCCTGCGACGCGCCAGATGCGGGCGACGTCGCGCGAGTAGAAGTACGCCGCCAGGCCGTGGGGCGTGTCGTTGGCGCGCCGCACCGCATCCTCTTCGCCGCGGAAGGAGAACAGCGACACGACGGGGCCGAAAGTCTCCTCCCCGCAGAGCTGGGCGCCCGGATCCACGTCGCCAAGCACGGTCGGCGCGTAGTAGTTCGGCCCGTCGGCAATCGCGTCGCGCACGCGACACCCGCCCGCGAGCAGCTTCGCGCCGCGCGCCAGCGCATCCTGCACGTGGCGCTCGATCTTCTCCACCGCGCGGGCATTGATCATCGGCCCGACCTGCGATTCGGGTCGCGCGGCGGGGCCGACCCGCAGTGCGGCGACCCGTGCGGCGATCTTCCCGGCGAACGCGGCATACACGCCCGCCTCGACCAGCACCCGGTTGGGCGATACGCAGGTCTGGCCTCCATTGCGAAACTTGGCGGCCATGAGCCCGTCGACCGCGGCATCGAGGTCGGCATCCTCGAAGACGATGAAGGGGGCATTGCCGCCGAGCTCGAACAACAACCACTTCAGGGTCGCCGCCGACTCGCGCGCCAGCAGCTTCCCGACCGGCGTGGACCCGGTGAACGTGATCTTGCGCACACGGGGGTCGGCAAGCCATTCGGCCACCAGCGCCGGGGCGCGGGAGCGCGATGCCGTGACCAGGTTCAGGACGCCAGCGGGAACGCCGGCCTCCTCGGCGAGCCGGGCGAGGGCAAGCGCCGTGAGCGGGGTGTCCTCGGCGGGCTTCGCGACCACGGTGCATCCCGCCGCGAGCGCCGGCGCGATCTTGCGGGCGATCATCGCCAGCGGGAAGTTCCAGGGCGTGATGGCGGCCACGACGCCGACCGGCTCGCGCAGGACCAGCATCTTCCTGCCGCGAACCGGCTCGGGAATGATGTCCCCGTCGGCGCGCACGGCCTCGGCGGCGAACCACTCGACGTACGCCGCACCGTAGTCCACCTCGCCGCGCGCCTCCGCCAGCGGCTTGCCCTGCTCGCGCGACATGAGGCGCGCCAGGTCCTCGCGGTTGGCGACGATCTGCGCGTGCCAGCGCTGCAGCAACCGCGAGCGGTCGCGTGCGCTGGTCGAGCGCCAGGCCCCGAAGGCAGCCTGCGCGGCGTCCACGGCATCGCGTGCGTCCGCCGGAGCGCTGTCGGCGACCTGCGCAAAGGGCGTTGCGAACGCCGGGTCGGACACGTCGTACACGGACTGGTCGAACGACGGGCGCCACGTCCCGCCGATGAAGTTGGCGCCTCGCGCAAGTTCCGGCCGTGCGAGTGCGAGTGCGCCGGCGATCGCCTCCGGGGTCATTGCACGCTACTCACGGCGCGAACAGGGCCCGGCGCGGAAAGCGCCGCGCGCACGTCACGCTCGCCCAGGACATCGTCGAGCGTCTTCTTCAGGCGCTCGAACAGCAGCTCGAAATCCGCGGGCTGGAACGTGAGCGCCGGGGCGAACCCGAGGATGTTGTCGTTGAACGCCCGGAAGACGAGTCCATTGCGATAGCCGGTGTCGAAGACGCGCGTCGCCAGCCGGAGCGCCGGGTCGAAGCCGCGCTTGGTCGCTTTGTCGGAGACGAGCTCCAGCGCGCCGAGCAGCCCGCGGCTGCGCGCTTCTCCCACGAGCGGGTGGGCCTCGAGCGCCTTGAGGCCCGCCGCGAGGAGCGGCGCGACCTTCTGCGCGTTGGCGAGTATCCCGCCCTCGTCATACAGGCGCAGCACCTCGAGCGCGATCGCCGCGCTCACCGGGTGCGAGGAGTACGTATGGCCATGGCCCACGAGCGAGGAACCCTGTCCGTCGGCGATGCCGGAATAGACCGCATCCGACATCAGGAGCGCGCCCATGGGCGCGTAGCCCGCGGTGAGCCCCTTGGCGATCGTCATGAGGTCGGGCTCCACGCCTTCCGCTGCGCACGCGAACATGGGGCCTGTCCGGCCGAATCCCGTGATCACTTCGTCGGCCACGAACAGGATGCCCAGCTCGCGGCAGGTTTCGCGCATCGCCCGGAGCCAGCCGACTGGGGGAATGATGACGCCGCCCGAGCCCTGGATCGGTTCGCAGAAGAAGGCCGCGACGCGGTCGGCGCCGATCTCCAGGACCTTTTTCTTCAACGCCTTCACCGAGGCCGCGATGATCGCCTGCGGATCGTCTCCCACCGGGCTGCGGTACGGGTACGGCGAGGGGATGTAGTGCTGGTTCGGCAGCGGCAGGTCGAAGTTGCCGTGAAAGACCGGCAGCGCCGTGAGCCCCGCCCCGACGGACGAGGAGCCGTGGTAGCCGCGCTCGAGCGAGATGAACTGCTTGCGGCCGGGCTGGCCGGTGGAGTTGTAGTAGTTGGTGATGAATCGAATGGCCGAGTCGACGGCGTCCGACCCGCCCAGCGTGAAGTAGACGTGGCGAAGCGACTGCGGCGCGAGATCGACCAGGCGCGTTGCGAGGCGGATCGCGGGCTCGGAGCCGAAGTCGAAGTACCCGGTCGCGTAGGGAAGCTTGCGCATCTGCTCGGTCGCGGCGCGCACGATGCTCTCCTGCCCGTAGCCGACGTTCACGCACCACAGGCCCGCGAAGGCATCGAGCAGCTCGTGCCCGTCGACATCGCGCAGCCGCACGCCGCTGCCCGACTCGAGGACGGTGACGCCCCGGCTCTCGTGGCCGCGAAAGCTGGA
The DNA here is from genome assembly GCA_964579785.1 of uncultured Lysobacter sp. Taxonomy (GTDB): domain Bacteria; phylum Pseudomonadota; class Gammaproteobacteria; order Burkholderiales; family Usitatibacteraceae; genus FEB-7. Next base: position 5,337 of record CAZOIB010000066.1, read on the forward strand.
GACGGGGTGGATGAGATGGTGGCGGTCGAGGTCGACGAGGGTCTTCTTGTCCATGATCGGAAGTGAATGAGGTCTTCCGAGCATGTTACGAGCGACTTGCCGCCGCCCCTTGCAAGTGTTCGCGGCAAACGGGCGCCGAATTTCGTTTCTCGATGTGCAACCGGATTTTCTGCTGCGCTCGGGACCGGGTCAGTAGCCGTGCGAGCGGTCGATCAGGCCCAGGAGCGGCTCTCCCGCGCGGTGGCGGGCGATGTTCTCCAGGATGGCCTCGGCGGCGGTTTCGCGCTGCGTGTCGCTCGCTACGTGCGGCGTGAGCAGGACCCGCGGATGGGACCAGAAAGGGTGGTCGGCCGGCAGCGGCTCGGGCTCGAAGACATCGAGGATCGCCCGCGAGATCCTGCCTTCGTCGAGGGCGCGCAGCAGGTCCGCCTCGACCAGATGGCCGCCGCGGCCCGCGTTCACGAGGGCCGCCCCGGCCGGCAGTGCGTCGAACACCGGGCGAGCGAGGATGCCGCGGGTCGACGCCGTGAGCGGCAGCAGGCAGACGAGGATGTCGGTGCGCGCGAGCATCTCGCGCAAGCCGGCCTCGCCGGCGTACGTCGCCACACCCGGGATCGCGCGCGCCGTGCGCGCCCAGCCGGCGCAGTCGTAGCCGAAGGCGCGCAGCCGCTCGAGCACCGCCTGGCCCAGCACCCCGAGCCCGAGGACCCCAACGCGGCACTCCCCGGCCATGCGCACGCGCTGCGGCGCCCACTCCCGCGCACGCTGCTTCTCCATATAGAAGAACAACTCGCGGTGCACCGCGAGCACCGAAAGCGCCACGTACTCGACCATCCCGGCCACCAGGCCCGGCTCGATCATGCGCACCACGGGCACCGGGGCCGGGACTTCACGGAGGTCGAGCTGGTCGATGCCCGCGCCGACGCAGAAGAGGACCTCGAGGTTGCGGAACGGCGCGAGGAACCCCTGGGGCAGGGTCCAGGCGGCGACGTAGCGCACGGCCTCGGCATCGCCCGCGTCGGGCCAGATGCGGAAATCGACGTCCGGCAGGCGCCGCCCGAACACGTCCTTCCAGACCGCGCCGCGCTCCGGCTCGGAGCGGTAGAGAAAGGTCCCCCCCCGTCCCATTCGAGCCGCCTAGCCCAGCGCCTGGCTGGTGAGCGCGAACTGCCGCAGCTTCGGGTCGCGCGCGGGAAGCGCCCCGCGCACCATCGGCAGGACGCGCCCCGCCTCGGCCAGCCCGATGCGACCGAGCCAGGCGCCGAGCCGGGCCGTGGCATCCACGTCGATGCGGACGAACCGGCGCGCCTTCGTGGCGGCCCAATGGCCGATCAGTGCCTTGGCGCGGCGCGTGTCGGAAGCGACGACGGGCCCGATGACGAAGCCCTTCCCGAACCGGCGATAGGCCGCGAACCCGACCGGCTCGCCGCCGCGATCGAGCACGATCGCCTCGCCGGTCTCGAGGAGGGCCGTCATCGCCGCGGCACGCGACATTCCCGTCGCGCGCATCCCCAGTTGCACGAGCTTCGGCGCGTCGCCGCGGCCCACGGGCCTGAGTCGCTCGCCACGCGGCAGCGGCGCGGCGGGGACATGGCCGGCGATGCCCTGGTACTGGATCACCTCCCCCACGGGCCTGAAACCGAAGCTCTCGTAGAGCGCACGGCCGGCCGCGGTGCCGTGCAGCACCACCGCCCGGTCGCCCAATGCCGCGAGAGCGCGGCGCATCAGCTCGCGGCCGATGCCGCGACCCTGCGCCTCTGGCGCCACGATCACCAGGCCGAGCGTGCCGCCCTGCGCGTCGTGCTTCCAGTACAGGATCGTGCCGACGAGGCCGGCCTCGTCTTCGGCGACGAAGCCCTTGCCCAGCCGGCGCGCGAACTCCCAATCCTCGGCGCGGTGAGGCCAGTGCACAGCGAGCGAAAGCGCGCGCGCGCGCGCGACGTCCTCGGGCCTGAAGTGCCTGATTTTCACCACGTCATGCCTTTTCGATGTGCCCACGTCAGTCTCCAGACCAATCGATTCCGCCGTACACTCGCCCGGATCGCACCGGCTGGCTAGGACGATCCTCGCAGGGCCGCGCGAGGCGCTCTGGGCGCGGCAAACAATGCTGCCCCGCGCCTTGTTTTCGGTTTTTTCTACCCCACGGCCCGCGCGGAACAATGGTGATTGCCGAACGGGCTGTGCTGCAATGTTCGCGCCCCCAGACTGCCACAGGAAATGCCGCCGTGACTCGCTACAGGCCCAAGTACATCACCTTCGACTGCTACGGCACCCTCATCAACTACCGCGCGAGCGACGTCGCGCGCGAGATGTATGGCGACCGTGTTCCCGCCGCGCGGATGGATGCGTTCCTGAAGGACTTCGCGCAATACCGCCTCGACGAGGTGATGGGCGACTGGCGGCCCTACGACCAGATCCTGGAGAATGCCATCCGGCGCACGTGCAAGCGCCACAAGATCGAGTATCGCGAGGGCGAGGGGCGCAGGTTTTACGACGCCGTGCCCACCTATGGCCCGCATCCGGACGTTCCGGAGCCGCTTGCCCGCATCGCGAAGGAGATTCCGCTGGTGATCCTGTCCAACGCGATGGACGAGCAGATCCCGCACAACGTGGCGAAGCTCGGCGCCCCTTTCCACCGCGTCTACACCGCCCAGCAGGCCGGCGCGTACAAGCCGCGGCTGCGGGCATTCGAGTACATGCTCGACCAACTCGGCTGCGCACCGGAAGACTTGCTGCACGTGTCCTCGAGCATGCGCTACGACCACCTCTCGGCCGCCGACATGGGCATCAACGACAGGGCGTTCGTGGCACGCGGGCACGAGCCGCCCTGTCCCGCCTATGGCGCCCGCGAGATCCCCGACATCGGCGGGCTGCCCGCGCTCGTCGGCCTCTGACGCCAGGCACCGCTTGAAGCTCGAATCCTACTGGCTCGACTCCGTCCCGCCCTTCCACGGCGCCGCGCCGGGGCCGGTCGAGGGCAAGGTCGACGTGGCCATCGTGGGCGCCGGGTTCACGGGCCTCGCGACCGCGCTCGAGCTGGGCAAGCGCGGCGCCTCGGTCGCAGTGCTCGAGGCGGGGCGCGTCGCCTGCGAGGGCTCGGGCCGCAACGGCGGGCACATCAACAACGGCGTGGCCCATGACTACGCGGGCCTGGTCAGGCGCTTCGGCGAGGCCACGGCGCGCGCGATGTACAGCGACTTCGACGCCGCGGTGGATTCGGTCGAGACGGTGGTGCGCGAGGAGTCCATCGACTGCGACTTCGTGCGCTCGGGCAAGCTGAAGCTCGCCGCCAAGCCCGGGCACTTCGACCTGCTCGCGCGCACCTACGAGGCGCTCAAGGACGTCGATGGCGCCATGGAGCTCATCGACGGCAAACGCCTGCGCGAGGAGATCGACTCGGCCAGCTTCCACGGCGGGCTCCTGCAGAAGAAGAGCGCGCAGATGCACATGGGCAAGTTCGCCAAGGGGCTGGCGGAGGCGGCCACACGGCGCGGCGCGCGCATCCACGAAGCGGCGGGTGTCACCCGCCTCGAGCGCCTGTCGGGGCGCGCGCACCGCATCACGACCGCGCGCGGCACGCTCGAAGCCGCGCAGGTGCTCATCGCCACCGGCAGCTCGCGGCCGGGACCGCTCGGATGGTTCCGGCGTCGCATCGTGCCGATCGGCAGCTTCATCGTGGCGACCGCGCCGCTGGATGCCGCCCTCGCCGCGCGCCTCATGCCCGGCCGGCGCAACTACGTGACCAGCCGCATCATCGGCAACTACTTCCGCCTCACCCGCGACAACCGGCTGGTCTTCGGCGGGCGCGCGCGCTTCGCGATGTCCAACCCGCGCTCGGACGCGAAGAGCGGAGTGATCCTCCGCGAGGCGCTCGAGGGCTTCTTCCCGGAGCTGCGGGGCATCGAGATCGAGTATTGTTGGGGCGGGCTGGTGGACGTGACCGCCGACCGGCTGCCGCGCGCGGGGGAGCACGAGGGGCTCCTCTATTCGATGGGCTACAGCGGCCACGGCGTGCAGCTTTCGGTCCACATGGGCCGCGTGCTCGCCGACGCGATCGAGGGCCGGCCGAACACGAGCCCCTGGCTCGGACTCGAGTGGCGCGCCATTCCCGGGAATTTCGGCGACCCGTGGTACCTGCCGTTCGTGGGCGCGTACTTCCGGATCCAGGACATGCTGCACTGAGAGAGGAACCCATGGACGACAAGACGACACCGATTGCGCTCGATTCCGCCGACCTGCGACTGGTCGGGGAGGCCCTCGGCCGGGGCGCGTCGCGCCGCGACATGCTGAAGCTGCTGATGTCCATGGGGCTCGCCGCCTCCGCCGCCGGCGGGATCCTGACGTTCGCCGGCAAGGCCCACGCCCAGGCGCCGAAGAAGGGCGGTCGCGTTCGCGCCGCGACCACCTCGAGTTCGACTTCCGACACGCTCGACCCGGCCAAGGGCGCGACCGCGACCGACTACTGCCGCCACAACATGTTCTACAGCGGCCTCACGCAGCTCGACGGCTCGCTCACGCCGCAGCTCGCGCTCGCCGAGGAGATCCGCAACGACAAGGCGACCGTCTGGACCTTCAGGCTGCGCAAGGACGTGAAATTCCACGACGGCTCGCCGCTCACGCCGGCCGACGTCGTGTACTCGCTCAACCGCCACAAGGACCCGGCCACCGCGTCCAAGGTGAAGACCGTCGCCGAGCAGTTCGTCGAGGTGAAGGCGAGCGGCCCCAACGAGGTGCAGGTGAAGCTCGCCGGCCCCAACGCCGACCTGCCGGTGATACTCGCGGCCTCGCACTTCGTCATCGTGAAGGACGGCGCGAAGGACTTCACCACCGCCAACGGCACGGGGCCCTTCAAGCTCAAGGAGTTCCGGCCGGGCGTGCGCAGCCTCGGCGTGCGCAACGACGGCTACTGGAAGCCGGGGCGTCCCTACCTCGACGAGGTGGAGCTGATCGGGATCCAGGACGAACCCGCGCGCGTGAATGCGCTGCTCTCCGGGGACGTGCAGATGGTGCTCGGCGTAGGCCCGAACTCGACGGCCCGCGTCAAGGCCACTGCAGGCTATGGGGTCCTCGAGACCCGGTCGGGCCTCTACACGGACCTGGTGATGCGACAGGATGCCGCACCGGCCCGCAACCCCGACTTCACGATGGCGATGAAGTACCTGATCGACCGCGAGCAGGCCAGGAAGGCGGTCTTCCGCGGGTTCGCCATCGTGGCCAACGACCAGCCGATCCCGCCGTCGCATCGCTACCATTTCGCGGGCCTTCCCCAGCGTCCGTACGACCTCGACAAGGCGAGGTTCCACCTGCGGAAGTCGGGGGTCACGGGCAGCGTGCCGGTGGTTGCCTCGGCGGCCGCGAACGGCTCGATCGACATCGCAGTGCTGATGCAGCAGTCGGCGCAGAAGATCGGGCTCAACCTTGCCGTCAATCGCGTGCCCGCGGACGGCTACTGGTCCAACCACTGGATGAAGAGTCCCCTGGGTTTCGGCAACATCAACCCGCGCACGAGCGCCGACCAGCTCTTCACGCAGTTCTTCAAGTCCGACGCGCCCTGGAACGAGTCGGGGTGGAAGAACGAGACGTTCGACCAGCTGCTGCTCGCCGCGCGCGCCGAGACCGACGACGCGAAGCGCAAGTCGATGTACGGCGACATGCAGGTGCTCATCCACGAGAAGTGCGGCATCGGCATCCCGGTGTTCATCAGCTTCCTCGACGGCCACAGCACCAAGGTGAAGGGGCTCGGTTCGATCCCGGTCGGCGGCTTCATGGGCTACATGTTCGCCGAGCACGTCTGGGTCGATGGCTGAGAAGGCGGTCGCTGCGCGGCTCATCGCCCACCGGGTTGGCGTGGGCGCGTTCACCCTGCTGATCGTCTCCGCGGTGATCTTCACGATCACCAACCTCCTTCCCGGCGACGCGGCGCAGGAAGCGCTGGGCCAGTCGGCCACGCCCGAGACGGTGGCGGCGCTGCGCGCCCAGTACGGGCTCGACAAGCCCGGGCCGATCCGCTTCGCGAGCTGGCTGCGGGGCCTCGCCACGGGCGACCTCGGCCAGTCGTTCACGGCTCGCATCCCGGTCGCGGAACTCATCGCCACGCGCCTGCCCAAGTCGCTGCTGCTGGCGGCCGTCACCGCCGTCGTTTCGGTGCCCATTGCGCTCGCGATCGGCATCCTTTCGGCGATGTGGCGCGGCGGCAAGCTCGACCGCGCCCTCAACCTGGCGACGCTGTCCATGGTCGCGGTGCCCGAGTTCCTCGTGGCGACCATCGCGGTGCTCGTCTTCGCGGTGCAACTGCGCTGGTTCCCGGCACTGTCCAACGCCGTCGATTTCAAGGACGCAGACCAGTTCTTCCGCGCTTACGCGATGCCGGTATTGACGCTGTGCTTCGTGGTCATAGCGCAGATGGCCCGCATGACCCGCGCGGCGTTGATCGACCAGCTGTCCGCTTCCTACGTGGAGATGGCGGTACTCAAGGGCGCCAGGCCCGCGCGCGTCGCATTGCGCCACGCACTGCCCAACGCCATCGGCCCGATCGCCAACGCGGTGGCGCTGAGTCTCTCGTACCTGCTGGGCGGCGTGGTGATCGTCGAGACGATCTTCAACTACCCGGGCATCGCGAGCCTCATGGTGGACGCGGTGACCAACCGCGACATGCCGGTCGTGCAGGCCTGCGCGATGATCTTCTGCTTCGCCTACCTGCTGCTGGTGCTGGTGGCGGACCTGGTCGCGATCCTCTCCAACCCGAGGCTCAGGCATTGATGACCCGGAGGGCAACGCCCATGGCGATCGCGCGCGGTGGCTGGCGAGTCGCCTCGTCGCTTCCCCTTTCGGGGCGCATCGGCCTCTTCTGGGTGGTCGCCTGGCTGGTGCTGGCGATCGCCGGCCCGGGCATCGCGCCGCACGACGTGGGCGCGGTGGTCTCGCCCGACGTGTTCGCGGCCTTCAGCGCCTCGTACCCCCTCGGCACCGACTATCTCGGCCGCGACATGCTCAGCCGCATCCTGCACGCCTCTCGCTTCACCATCGGCCTCGCGCTCGTGGCCGCTCTCGCCGCGAGCGTGACCGGCACCTCGCTCGCCCTCATCGCCGTCACCGCCGGCGGCTGGATCGACGAGATCCTCAGCCGCTTCATGGATGCGTTCATCTCGATTCCCAGCAAGATGCTGGCGATGGTCATGGTGGCGGCCTTCGGCTCGTCGGCGGGCCTGCTGATCCTCACCGCGGCGATGAGCTACACGCCGGGCGCCTACCGCATCGCGCGCTCGCTCGCGGTGAACGTGAAGACGCTCGAGTACGTGCAGGCGGCGCGCGCGCGCGGAGAGCGCCTGCCCTACATCGCCTGGGTCGAGATCCTGCCCAACATGGTGAACCCGATGCTCGCCGACTTCGGGCTGCGCTTCGTGTTCGTGGTGCTGCTGCTCTCCGGGATGAGCTTCCTGGGCCTCGGCGTGCAGCCGCCCGACGCGGACCTGGGTTCGCTCGTGCGCGAGAACATCTCGGGCCTCTTCGAGGGCTCGCCCGCGGTCGTGATGCCCGCGATCGCCATTGCCACGCTCACCGTGAGCGTGAACCAGCTGATCGACAGCCTGTCCGGACGCAGCACCCGGGTGGCCGAGAACTGAGGCCCGCTTGGACGCCCTCGTGGAGGTAGGAGGCCTGCGCGTCGTTGCCCGCAAGGAGGGCCGCGAGACGCCCATCGTGAAGGACGTGGGCTTCTCGATCCCGAAGGGCGAGGTGCTCGCGCTCATCGGCGAGTCGGGCTCGGGCAAGACCACCATCGCCCTCTCCCTGCTGGGCTACGCGCGCCGCGGCTGCCGCATCGCCGGCGGCACGATCCGCATCGGTGACACCCGGGTGCTGGACCTCGATGCCGAGGGACTCTACGACCTGCGCGGCCGCAAAGTCGCGTACATCGCCCAGAGTGCCGCCGCGGCCTTCAACCCGATGAAGACGATCATGGACCAGGTGATCGAGGGCGCCCTGATCCACGGGACCTCGACGCGCGCCCAGGCCGAGGCCAAGGCGGTGGAGCTCTTCACCGCGCTGGCGCTGCCGGAGCCGAAGACGATCGGCGCACGCTATCCGCACCAGGTCTCCGGCGGGCAGCTCCAGCGCCTCATGGCGGCGATGGCGCTCATCACCGATCCGGCGCTCGTGGTGCTCGATGAGCCCACCACGGCGCTCGACGTGACCACGCAGATCGAGGTCCTGCGCGCGTTCAAGAAGGTGGTGCGCGAGCGGGGCGCCACCGCCGTGTACGTCTCGCACGACCTCGCCGTCGTGGCACAGATGGCCGACCAGATCCTGGTGCTCTCCGACGGCGAGTCGCGCGAGATGGGGGCGACCGAAGACATCCTGGTGAGGCCGCAGCACCCCTATACGCGGAGCCTCCTTGCCGCGGCGGCGCCGCAGGCGCGGGGCAACGGGCAGGCGCGCGAGGACGCCCCCCTGCTGGAGATCCGCGGCCTCGTGGCCGGATACGGCCGCCCGGACGCGAGCGGCATGCCCGCGGCGCGCGTGCTCGACAACGTGGACCTGGTCATTGCCCGCGGCAGCACCCTCGGCGTGATCGGCGAGTCGGGCTCGGGCAAGACCACGCTCGCGCGCGTGGTCGCGGGGCTGGTGCCCGCGGCGCGCGGCACCGTGCTCTTCGACGGCAAGCCCCTGCCCACGAACCTCACCGAGCGCACGCGCGAGCAGTTCCGCCGCATCCAGATCGTGTTCCAGAACGCCGATACGGTGCTGAACCCCTCGCACACGATCGAGGGCATCCTCGCCCGACCGCTGGCCTTCTATCACGGCGTGGGCGGCGAGGAAGCACGCAAGCGCATCGCGCGCCTGCTCGACCTCGTGAAGCTGCCCGCGGCGCTCGCGGAGCGCAGGCCCGCCGAGCTCTCGGGCGGCCAGAAGCAGCGCGTGAACCTCGCGCGCGCGCTCGCGGCCGAGCCGGACCTGATCCTGTGCGACGAGGTCACCTCCGCGCTCGACACCGTGGTCGGCGCCGCCGTGCTCGATCTTCTGGCGGAGCTGCGCCGCGAGCTGGGCGTCTCGTACATGTTCATCAGCCACGACATCTCGACCGTGCGCGCGGTCTGCGACCAGGTCATGGTGCTTTACTCGGGCTGCAAGGTGGATTCCGGCAGCCGCAAGGCGCTCGCGGCGCCTCCGTTCCATCCCTATGCCGACCTGCTCATCGCATCGGTGCCGGAACTTCGCACCGGCTGGCTGGACGGCTTGCCGGCGCGACTCGCGGTCGAGGTGCCGGCGCCGGGAGCGGAAAAGCCGCCAGCGGGCCTGTGCACGTTCCTCGACCGCTGTCCTGTGCGCATCGCCGGCAAGTGCGAGCGCGAGGCGCCGCCGCGGCGCGACCTGGGCGGCGGCAAGGAGATTCTCTGCCATCACACGCGAGCGGAGCTCGAGGCGCTGCAGTCTTCCTGATCGCCGCAGATAATGCCTTCCCCGCCGGGGCATTTCGGCCGAATCATTTCAAGGCGAACTCGCAACCGGCAGAATAATCTCCTGCGGCGCGTTATCTTCTGGCCTCATGACCATGCAATCGCTGCCCTTCGACTCCGCCCCCACGACCGCCGCGCCGGCGACCACGGCGCGCCCGCGCATCGAGGTGATCGACGTCATGCGCGGCCTCGTGATGGTGCTCATGGTGCTCGACCACGTGCGGGAGCGCTTCTACCTGCGCGTCCCGGTGAGCGACCCGATGGACGTGGCCACCACCGATCCCCTGCTCTTCTTCACCCGCGTCCTTGCCCATTTCTGCGCGCCGATGTTCGTGTTCCTGACGGGCCTGGGCGCGTGGCTCTACGCCAATCCGGCCAACGGCGCGCCGCGCTCGCCGACGGGCTTCCTGCTCAAGCGCGGGCTGCTGCTCGTGGTGCTGGAAGTCACGGTGATCCTCTTCTCGTGGGTGGAAAAATTCCCGCCGCACACCATCTGGCTGCAGGTGATCTGGGTGATCGGCATCTGCATGATCATCCTGGGGCTTGCGCACCAGTTGCCGCGCTGGATCCTGGCGGTCGTGGGCTTCACCCTCGTGTTCGGCCACAACCTGCTCACTCCCATCCAGTTCCAGCCGGGCGAGTCCGGGTACTGGATCTGGACGATCCTGCACGACCGCGGCTATCTCATCGCCGACGGGCCCACCAAGCTCAAGGTGAGCTACCCGCTGCTGCCCTGGATCGGCGTGATCTTCCTGGGTTGGCTCGCCGGCCCGATCTACTCGAAGGCGATGGACCCGGCGCGGCGCGCGCGCATCTGGACGCAGCTGGGCCTTGCCTGCCTGGTACTCCTCGCCTTCCTGCGCGCTCTCAACATCTACGGCGAGACGCTCCCCTGGACGCAGCAGCAGGACTTGCTGCACACCGTGATGTCGTTCCTGAACTACACCAAGTACCCGCCGTCGC
>CAZOIB010000067.1:0-5535 GCA_964579785.1 uncultured Lysobacter sp.
ATGCTCGCAGACGCCGCCGCGCTTCCTGCGCGGACTATAACCACTGCCGCGAATCGCCGATTGATCGTCGTCAATAAGTGCTGTCTTATATTATGGCCGAGGCTCCCGATCGTTGACTACCGAATCGCCCTCGCGGTCCAGTTCGTCGAACTGGCCGCTGGCGATGGCCCACCAGAACACCACGCCGATGACAAGGACGATCACGACGCTCAGGGGAATCAGGAGATAGAGGATGTCCATGGGGGGTGCGGGCTCAGGTTCCCTGGCTGCCGGCAAGCGGCCTGTCGAACGGTTCCTGCTCCCCCGGGAGAGGAACCTTTCCCCGCATCCGCAGTAGCCGCAGCGCGTTGGCGACGACGAGGAGGGAGGACAGGGACATGCCGAGGCTGGCGAGCCAGGGTGTGAGGAAGCCGCCCAGGGCGAGGGGGAGGGTCACGGCGTTGTAGACGATCGCCCAGGCGATGTTCTGGCGGATGATGCGCCGCGTGGCCTGCGCCAGGTGGAGCGCCTCTGCGATCGCCAGGAGGGAGGGGTTGGCGACCACCAGGTCGGCCTGGGACTGCGCCAGCGCCGCTCCGCTGGCGAGGGCGAACGACACCTGCGCGCGGGCGAGCACGGGAGCATCGTTGATGCCGTCGCCGATCATCGCGACGACCGCCCCGCCGGCGGCAAGGGCCTCGACCTGGCGGGCCTTCTCCTCCGGGCTGGCTCCGGCAACCCGGGCAGCGATGCCCAGTTCGTCCGCCACGCGGTCCACGACCGGGGCGCGATCGCCGGAAAGCAGCACCACCTGGCACCCGGATTCGCGCACGCGGGCCACCAGTTCGCGCGACTCCGGCCGCAGGGCGTCCTCGAAATGGAAGGCGGCCAGCCATTGTCCAGCGCTGGCCATGGCGGCGATCGGCTCGGTCGAGTCCACGGGGCGGGGGAAGGGGGAGCCCGCGATTGCCGCGCAGAAAGCCGGCGACCCCACGCGCAGCAGCGTTTCCCCGGCGCGCGCCTCGACACCGGCGCCCGCCACGGCGCGGATGTCGCTCATGGCCGCGGGCGGCGCAACGCCCTCGGGCTTCGCCTTCACGAGCGCATGGGCCACCGGGTGGGAAAGGGCCGACTCGAGGGATGCCGCCAGCGACAGGCAGGCGACACGGTCCAGGTTCCCCAGCACTTCCACCGCGCGCAGGTGCATGCGGCCGGTCGTGAGGGTGCCGGTCTTGTCGAAGACGAGGAGGGTGGCGGAGGCGAGCGCCTCGATGGCGCGCCCGCTCGTCACCATCACGCCGTGCCGCGACAGGGCGTTCACGCAGGCGGTGATCGCCACCGGCGTGGCGAGCGTGAGCGCGCACGGGCAGGTGACGACGAGGGTCGATACAGCCACCCACAGAGCGCGAGAGGGGTCGATCCACAGCCACGCCAGCGCGCCGAGCACGGCGAGCGCCACGACAGCGACGACGAAGTGGCTGGCCATGCGGTCGGCCAGCAGGGCCCACTTCGGCTTTTGCGCCGCGGCGCGCTCCATCTGCCGGCGGATCAGGTCGATCATCGCCTCGCCCGGTGCGCGGGTCACCCGGGTGATGAGTGGTGAAGCGAGGTTGATGCTGCCCGCGAGCACATTGGCGCCCGCGCTCTTCGGCACGGGGTAGGTCTCGCCGGTGAGCAGGGCTTCGTCGAATTCGCTGATTCCCGACTCGACCACCGCATCAGCCGGGGCGGCTTCGCCCGCCGGAATCGCGACCAGGTCGCCCGGCACCAGCACGGATGGATCGACCTCTTCGCGCGTTTCTCCCGCGACGCGCCAGGCACGCCGCGGCAGCAGTTGGGCGAGCGAGTCGGCGGCATCCACGGCGCCCGACAGCGCCTTCGCCTCGAAGTAGCGACCGCCGAGGATGAAGAAGACGAACATGGCGATCATGTCGTAGTAGACCTCGCCGGTGGTCCACGTGCCGTGCAGGCTCGCGAGAAAGCTCACCACGATGCCGAGCGCGACCGGTACATCCATGCCCGGCTGGCGCGTCACCACGCCGAACCAGGCGGCGCGGAAGATGGGACCCGAGGAAAAGAGCAGGACGGGCACGGTGATCACGAGGCTCGCGATGTTGAGGAGCCTGGCCTGGTCCCACGCCAGCGTGCCGCCCTCGTCCAGGTAGGCGGGGAACGAAAGCATCATGATCTGCATCATTGCCAGCCCAGCCACCGCCATCCGCCACAGGGCGCGCCGCTCCTCGGCGCGGCGCATGCTCTTCGGGTCGCGGCCCGGCACCCGAGCGCGGTACCCGGCCCGGGCGATGACGGCGGTGAGCTGCTCGCGCGTCGTGGACGGAGCATGGCGGATGCGCACGCGGCGGCTGGCCAGGTTGAGGCTCGATTCGGCGACTCCCGGCAGGCGCGCGAGGGCGGACTCCACGCGCGTCACGCAGGCCGCGCAGCTCACGCCCTCCACGTCGAATACGGTCTCGACATCCGTCGCGGCCTCGGCGGGCGGCTGCTTGCGTTCGAGCAGGAGGAAGCGCAGCGCGTAGGCATTGCGCGCGTCCGCCGGATTCTCGCCCAGCACGGTTTCGCGCCACTGTCCCGGCGGGAGCGCCGGGAAGAAGGTGTCGCCCTCGACCTCGGCATCGATTTCGGTCAGGTAGATGCGGTCGACTTCCGGCAAGGCCTCGGCATAAAGCCGCGCGCCGCCAATCACGAAGACCTCGTCGGATCCGGCGACGGCGCTCCACGCCGCCGCGAGCGAGGTAACCACTTCCGCACCTGGTGCGGCGTAGCCCGGCGTGCCGCTCACCACGATGTTGCGGCGACCGGGCAGCGCGCGCCCGATCGACTCCCAGGTACGCCGTCCCATGATGACCGGATGGCCGGTCGTGATGCCCTTGAAGTGCGCAAGGTCCGCTGGCAGGTGCCAGGGCATGGCATTGTTCCTGCCGATCGTGCCATTGCGCGCGCGGGCGACGATGAGGGAGCGCATCATGTTGTCCGGCGGCCTGTTCCGCGCCCGCGGTCAGACCGCGATGGGCGCCTTGATCGGCGGGTGGGGATCGTAGCCGTCGAGCGAGAAGTCGGCGTAGCGGAAGTCGAACAGGCCGGTGATCCCGGGATTCAGGCGCAGAACCGGCAACGTACGCGGCTCGCGGGAAAGCTGCTCGCGCGCCTGGTCGAGGTGGTTGAGGTAGAGGTGCGCATCGCCGAGGGTGTGCACGAACTCCCCGGGTTTCAGTCCGGTCACCTGCGCGACCATCATCGTGAGAGCTGCATAGGAGGCGATGTTGAACGGCACGCCGAGGAAGATGTCGGCGCTCCTCTGGTAGAGCTGGCAGGACAGGCGCCCGTCGCAGACGTAGAACTGGAACAGGGCGTGGCAAGGGGCGAGCGCCATGCGCGGAATGTCGGCCACGTTCCACGCGGAGACGATGAGGCGCCGCGAGTCCGGGTTGGCGCGGATCTGCGCGACCACGTCCGCGATCTGGTCGATGTGGCGGCCTTCCGGCGCCGGCCACGAGCGCCACTGGTAGCCGTAAACCGGCCCCAGCTCGCCACTCCCGTCCGCCCACTCGTCCCAGATGCTGACGCCGTTTTCCTTCAGGTAACGCACATTGGTGGCGCCCTGCAGGAACCAGAGGAGCTCGTGGATCACGCTCTTCAGGTGCACGCGCTTGGTGGTGACCAGCGGGAAGCTCGCGGCGAGGTCGAATCGCATCTGGTGGCCGAACACGGAGAGCGTGCCGGTTCCGGTGCGGTCGGTCTTGCGCGCCCCGTGCTCGAGGACGTGGCGCATGAGGTCGAGATAGGCTTTCATGGGGTCAGTCGCCTGCCGAGGATCAGGAGGTCACGCTCGATGCCGTCGAGTTCCGCGATGCGGGGAAGCGTACCCCAGTCCGTGAACCCGGCCTTGCGAAAAAGCGCGAGGCTCGCGTCATTGTGGCCGAAGACGAAGGCAAGAAGGTTGGTGATGTCCAGCGCGGGTGCAGCCTGCATGGCGTGGCGCAGCATGGCCGCGGCGATTCCCTGGCGGTGAAATTCCGGTGCCACGTAGACGGCGACTTCGACGGTGCGGTGGTAGGCGGGGCGTCCATAGAAGGAGCGCATGCCCAGCCACCCGGCGATGCGGCCACCCGCCTCGGCCACCCAGATCGGGCGGCTCGCGGCACGGAATGCGGCGAACCATTCGCGGCGGTCCGCCACGCTGACGGGTGCAGTGTCCGCCGTGGCGAGCCGGCCTGGAATCGCGGCGTTGTAGATCGCAACGATGGCCGGGAGGTCGGCCTCGCGTGCGTGGCGGATGGCGGTGACTAGGACCGCTGTCCGAGGAGAATCCACAGGCGCGCCAGGTCGGCGGGACCGTCGCTGCCGTGGACGGTCTTGAGCGTCTGCAGGGCGCGCGCACGCGAACCGGACTGCAACTGGGCGACACCGAGCAGGAGCTTGGCATCTTCGGGGCGCTTGAGGCCGCCCTTCTTGATCCCTTCCTCCATGTAGGCGAGGCCCTTCTGCGGCGCGCCCTCGGCCACGTAGTTGTAGCCGATGGTCACGAGCGCGTTGCCGGCCTTGTCGGCCTGCGCGTCCTTCTCGGCCTGCCCGCGCCCCTTCGTGAATTCGTCCAGCGTCTTGAGGGTGAGGTCGCGCAGGCGCTTGTGCCGCTCGGCGTCCTTGCCGTTGCCGAGCGCGTTCGCGGCATAGCCCTTGTCGACGATCGCCTTGGCCTCTGCGGGAAAGCCGCCCTGGATGGCGAGTTGCGTCATCTCGAGGTAGTCGTTGGCGGTGGTCACGTTGCCCGTGGCGAGCTTGAGCCGGAAGACGTCGAGCGAGAGGCGATCGGAGAAGCCGCTCTTCTTCTGCACGCGGTTGAGGAGGTCGGTCCAGTACTCCTTCTTCGGGTAGTACGTGACGAGCCTTTCGATCGCGGAAACGTATCCGGAGCTGTCCTTCTGCTTGAGGTAGCAGTTGGCCATGATCTGCAGTTCCTGCTCGGAAGGCTTGCGACTGCCTTCCGAACTGCCGTTACCAACCACTTTCGAGACGCTGGCGCAGTCGTTCAACAGGAAGTAGGACTGCACGAGCACCGTGCGCATGCCAGGGTCGGTGCCACCTTCCTTGAAGTAGCGACCTGCCCACTGCGCGGACTTGGCGTAGTCCCTGGCGTTGTAGTGCAAGCCCGCGATCGCCTGGATCATCTTCAGCTGGTCGGCGGGGGCCGAGCGCCCGAGGGCGAGCGCCGCCTCGAAGGACTTGGCGGCCGTTTCGTTGTCGCCCGCGGCCGCGGCGATGCTCGCCTTGGTGCGCAGCACGATGTAGCTCTCGTAGGGCGTCTTGTTCGCGACCGTTTCCGCCTCGGCCACCCTGGCGAGCGCTTCCCGGTGCTTCTTCGACTTGTAGAGGGATTCGGCTGCCTGCAGCGGCTTGCCGACCTCCGGTCGCACGGTGTTGCCGGCCCCCTGGGCCAACGCCGCGGGCGAGGTCAGGCAGCAGGCGAGGGCTAGCGCGGCGGAGGCGAACAAGGCGCGGAAGGTTCGGAACTCGATCATCGTGCGGACTCCAGGTGCC
>CAZOIB010000068.1:0-13181 GCA_964579785.1 uncultured Lysobacter sp.
CCGAAGCTCTTGGCCAGGCCTTGCACCGTGATCATGGCCGTCCGCCCCTGTCGCGAAGAGGCTTGCCGGTGGATGCGCCGATGGGCAGGACGAACAGCGGCCGCGGAATCCTCGCGAGGCACGCGACGTCCAGTGTCTTCGCCTCGCCTTGGCGAACGAATTTCTCGATGAGGCGCGGCGCGCAGCCGTGCGTGCTGACGCCGTGGGAAAGGTTGGCCGCCACCGCATGCCGCGCATTGGGCAGGGTCGCCGCGACCACCGCGCCATGCCGCGGTGGCGTTGCGGGGTCGATGCCGCCCGACAGGATGAGGACCGGCGCCTCGGAACGCACCGGCTGGTAGAAATCCGCGGGCAGCTCGGCGCGCGGCCAGTGCCGGCAGGCACGGATGAAGTCGTCGACGAGCACGCGACCGAAGAACCCCCGCGCGGCCTGCGCGAGTTCCTCCGGGGTGATGCGCGGGACATCCTCGGAACAGACCACGGACAGGTGCATGCCCACGGCCAGGTTGTCGGCCATGTCCTGCGTGAACTCGAGGTTCTGCGCCAGCAGTGGATTGAAGTCTCCCGCGGCGGCGCGCGTGATCGCAAGCGGCAGGAGGCTCGCAAGCTCCGCGGCGTACAGGGGCCGGAAGAGGCCGGATAGCAGCACGTTCTCGGTGACGCGCACGGGCTGCGGCTCGCCGGAGACGGGGTCGGTGATCGTCGCGCGCCGGGGCTGCTTCGCCAGCCGCGCGCGCAGGGCGCCCACGTCGCGGCGCAGGTCGGGATAGGCCGCACGGCACGAAGCTTCCGCCTCGCAATCCGCGACGAGCCGGTCGAAGGCCGCCTCCCCGTCCGCGACGAACGAGAACGGCAGCTTCATGTCCATGGGCGCCGCGCCGTCGAGGGTGGCGGTGCGCACGCGCGCGGGATGGCGGCGCATGAACTCGAGCGCCAGCCGCGTGCCGTAGGAACCGCCCCAGAGATTCACCTTCGCGTAGCCGAGCGCCGCGAGCACCTCGTCCAGGTCCGCGGCCGCGGTGGTGGTCGCGTACTGCCGCGGGTCCGCGTCGAGGGTCGCGAGGCAATCGCGCACCAGCTTCTCCGGCAGGGAATCCTCGAACATCGACTGCAGCGAGCCGCCCTCCTCCGCTACGCAGTCGAGCGGATGGGAGCCACCCGTGCCGCGCTGGTCGATGAGGACCAGGTCGCGCGTGTCGATCAGGCGCGTGAAGAGCGGCAGCACCTGCGGGGCAAGTGCCACGGCGCCTTGCCCGGGCCCACCCGCCAGCACCACCAGCGGATCGGACTCGGCGCCGCGGCGTCGCGCCGGGATCACGGCGATGCGGATCGCGATGCGCCGGCCACTGCGGCTGGCCCGGTTCTCCCACACCTCGTGGTTGCCGCACAGGGCGGCGCGTTCGAGCCCCGGAATGCGGCACTCGGCGAGCTTTACCGTGCCCTGCGCGGACTCGGGGACCTCGGAGCAGGCGGCCAGCAGCAGCGCCGCCACGGCGAGGAATCGTGCAAGCAAGGGAGATCGCGACGGCATCGGAGGAGCGCGAAGTATAGCCGCCCGCGCCGCGGCGATCGCACCTTGCCGGGTGGAGCCTAACGCTTCAGGCCACCCCGTGCTTGCGGAACCAGGCCAACATGCGCTGCCAGGCGTCCTCCGCGGCCTCCTTGCGGTAACTCGGCCTGTAGTCGGCGAGGAAGGCATGCGGCGCATCCGGGTAGACGTGGATCTCCGACTTCTTCCCGGCGGCCTTCAGCGCGCCGCGCATGCGCTCGACCGTGTCGATCGGGATTCCGGCGTCGGCGCCCCCATACAGTCCGAGGATCGGCGCATTGATGGCGCTCACCACGTCGATCGGGTGCTTCGGGGTCATCTCGGTGCTGTTGCCCTGGAGGCGCCCGTACCAGGCCGCGCCCGTCCGCAACTTCTGGTTGTGCGCCGCGTACAGCCAGGTGATGCGCCCGCCCCAGCAAAACGCCGTGATGGCGAGCTTTTCGCCATCTCCGCCGTGCTTCGCAGCCCAGGCGGCAGCCGCATCGAGGTCGGACATGACCTGCGCGTCGGGCACCTTCGCGACGATCGGCCTTATCTCGTCGATGCTGCCGGCCTTGGACACGTCCCCCTGCCGCGCGTACAGCTCCGGCGCTACCGCAAGATAGCCGACCTTGGCGAGCCGCCTGCAGATGTCCTTGATGTGCTCGTGCACGCCGAAGATTTCCTGCACGACCAATACGATCGGCAGGTCCTTTCCGCCTTCCGGCATCGCCCGATAGGCGGGGACTTCCCCATCCCTCACGGGCAACATGAATTCGCCGGCGGCAAGGCCGGCGGAATCGGTCTTGATCTGCGTCGATGCGACTACGGGCTGGACGGCAGCCGCGAAGCCGGTGGCGAGTGTGGTCATGACGAACTCCCTTCGCGTGAAGCGGGTTCTCGGCTCGAAATTGATGAAGTCGGGATTGCGCAAGGCGGTCTCGCTCGGCTGGTGGATGGATTCGGGTACTGGCGGACGCGATTATAGGGTCCGCCGCAAAAAGAAAAAGGGTGCCGAAAGGGCACCCCTGGTCCGGGACCGACGGCGCCTGCTATTCGCCGTAGAGCTTCTGCTTCATCTCGCGGCGCTCCTGCGCCTCGATGGAAAGAGTCGCGGTCGGGCGCGCGATGAGGCGCTGCAGGCCGATGGGCTCGCCGGTCTCCTCGCAGTAGCCGTAGGAGCCGTCCTCGATGCGAGCCAGCGCCTGGTCGATCTTCTTCAGGAGCTTCCGCTCGCGGTCGCGCGTGCGCAGTTCCAGCGCATGCTCCTCCTCGAGCGTGGCACGGTCCGCGGGATCCGGCGCGAACGAGAGCTCGCGCAGGTGTTCCGTGGTGGCGCCGGCGTTCTCGCGCAGCTGGGTCTGGAGCTCGAGGAGCTTTTCCTTGAAGAAGCGCAGTTGCGCCGCGTTCATGTACTCCGACTTCGGCATCTTGACGATCTCCGCCTCGGTCAGGTGCTTGGTCTTGCTGGCCATTTCTCCTCGCTTCTTGATCGTGTCGCGTGGGACTCGGCTCGGTGCCAAGACCCGGTGGAAAAGCGCGCTAGTTTAGCGGACCCCGGGACGCGGGGCAAATCCTTTCGCGTTCCCGGCAAGGGGCCAGACAGGCCCCGGCAGAGGATGCAACAGCCTGTTTCATATGGCTTTCTCGGACCTCTTCGGGGGGACAAGCAGGCTCGCCACGACGGCGACGGCGAGTATCGCGCCGACGACGCCGAGCGACCATCCGACGGGAACCTTGAAGAAGTCGACGGCCAGCATCTTGAGGCCCACGAAGACGAGAACCGCGCCCAGGCCGTAGGCGAGCAGGTGGAAGCGCGCCGCCAGGTCCGCGAGCACGAAATAGAGCGCGCGCAGGCCCAGCACCGCAAAGATGTTCGAGGTCATCACGATGAAGGGATCGTCGGTGATGGCAAAGATTGCCGGAATGGAGTCCACCGCGAAGACCAGATCGGTGATGCCGATGAGGACGATCACGACGAAGAGCGGCGTGAACCAGCGCTTTCCCTCACGGTGGATCCAGTAGCGGTCGCCATGGAACTCGCTGGTGATGGCAAGGTGCCCGCGCATCCAGCGCAATGCCGGGTTCCTCTCGAGATCCGGCTTGTCGTCGGCGAAGACGATCATCTTGATGCCGGTGGCGAGCAGGAAGAGCCCGAAGACGTAGAGAATCCAGTGAAAGCGCGCAATGAGCCAGGCGCCGACGAGGATCATCACGATGCGCAGCACGATGGCACCCAGCACGCCCAGGACGAGAACCTTGCGCTGGCGCTCGGGCGGCACGGCGAAGTAGGTGAACAGCATCAGGAACACGAAGATGTTGTCCACGGACAGCGACTTCTCGATGAGGTAGCCGGTGAGGTATTCGGCGGCCTTTTCGTTGGCGATCTCGCGGCCCGCGGCGCCGTCGAGCCAGGCCCAGAGGCCCGCGCCGAAGGCGAGCGCCAGCGCGATCCAGACGACGGACCAGACCACGGCCGCCTTGACGCTGACGGTCTGCGCGGAGCGCCGGTCCATGACCCACAGGTCGATCGCCAGGGCGACGACCACGAATGCGGCGAAAGTGGCCCAGAGGCCGGGGGTACCGATGGTGTCGAACATCACTGTCTCCATTCACGAACTGCCGTTGAGCGAAAGCCCCCGGTTCGAACGGACACCACCGCATGCGAACGCCGGGCCTGAAATGAAAAAGACCTTTGCCGCAATGCGGTCAAAGGTCTCGCTCGCGACCATCCTGGTCGCTCCGGGGACCGGAGCCTCGCGGCCCGGAATGACGATCCCTCGGTAGCAGCTACTCCCCTTTGGAGGACAGCAGCGGCGCATTATACGGACGCGCCGGCGTGCGTCAATGGGCGTCGGGCAGTTGCTACACTGCGGCCATGGAAGCCCTTGCCGCACACCAGGGCGCTCCCGGGGCCACAACCAGGCTCGGCACGCGTTTCTGGAACACGACCGCGCTACTGATTGCGCTGTCGCTCGCCGCCCCGATCGCCGTGGTGGGCATGAACGTCTTTCTTCCGGGCGGCGACGCGTGGCAGCACCTCGTCGCGACGGTGCTCCCGGAATACGCGCTCAACTCCCTGATCCTGGTGGCGCTGGTGGCCGCCGGCACGACCATCGTCGGCGTGGCCTGCGCCTGGCTGGTGACGAGCTGCGAGTTTCCCGGGCGCGGCGCGCTCGAGTGGGCTCTCGCGCTGCCGCTCGCGATGCCCGCCTACGTGGTCGCCTATGCCTACACGGATGCGCTGCAGTTCGCCGGGCCGGTACAGACGACGCTGCGCGCCGCCTTCGGCTGGGCGGCGGGCGACTACTGGTTCCCCGAGATCCGGTCGCTGCCGGGCGCGGCGGCGATGTTCGTGGCCGTCCTCTACCCCTATGTCTACCTGCTCGCGCGCGTGGCGTTCCTGCAGCAGTCGCCGTCGCTCGCCGAAGCGGGGCGCACCCTGGGACTCCCGCCGTGGCAGGCGTTCCTGCGCGTCAACCTGCCGCTCGCGCGGCCGGCCATCGCCGCCGGTGCCGCGCTCGCCTGCATGGAAACGCTGGCCGACTTCGGCACCGTGTCCTACTTCGGCGTGCAGACCTTCACCACCGGCATCTTCCGGGCGTGGCTCTCGATGGGCGAACCGGTGGCCGCAGCGAAGCTCGCGATGCTCCTCCTCGCCTTCGCGGCGGTATTGCTCGCGGTGGAGCGCCTGGCCCGCCGCCGCGCGCGCTTCCACGATGCGCCCTCCCCCCGCCGCCGGATGCGCGTGGCGTTGTCGCCCGCTGCCGCGGCGGCCGCCCTGGCGACCTGCCTTGCCCCGCTCGCCATCGGGTTCGCCATCCCCGGCGCAATCCTCGCGCGGCTCTCCCTCCTGGGTGGCGACCAGGACTTCGGCGCCCGCTTTGCCACGCTCGCCGCGAACAGCTTCTCCCTCGCCGCGATCACGGCCGCGATCGCCGTGGTGCTCGCCGTGACGATGGCCTACGGCGCGCGCATCTCGCGCAGTCCCACCGCCGTCGCCGTGAACCGGGTCGCGGCCCTCGGCTATGCGGTGCCCGGCGCCGTGATCGCCATCGGCGTGCTGATCCCCGCAGCCAGGCTCGACAACCTGATTGCCGACCTCCTCGACACGCTTTTCGGCATGTCGGCGGGACTGCTGCTGACGGGAAGCCTCATCGCGCTCGTGTATGCCTACCTCATCCGCTTCCTCGCCGTCGCCCTGCAGTCCGTGGAGGCGGGACTGGCCCGGATCACGCCGGCCATGGAGGATGCGGCACGCTCGCTCGGGCTGGGGCCCGCGGAGACGCTGGCGCGCGTGCACGTGCCGATGATGCGCTCGAGCCTCGTGACCGCCGCCCTGCTGGTGTTCGTGGACGTGATGAAGGAACTGCCGGCCACCTTCGTGATGCGCCCGTTCAACTTCGACACCCTGGCGGTGCAGGCCTACAACCTCGCCGCCGACGAGCGCCTTGCGGAAGCGTCGACAGCCTCGCTCGCGATCGTGGCGGTGGGGCTCGTGCCGCTCATCGTCGCGGCGCGGCGCCTGGTGCTCCCCGAGGAGCCGCCCGCGGCCTGAGGGACGCGCCCCGGGAAGCGTTCACTTCCAGCCCGCGCGGTCGTAGACCTGCTGCGCAGCCGCCTGGTTCTTTCCCAGCATCCCGACGTTGAGGCTGTCCTTGCGGAACTCGCCCAGCGACGCGAGCTCGCGGTTGTCGCGCACCTTGCCGACGGCCGGGTACTCGTTGTTGCCGTTGGCGAAATAGGCCTGCGCCTCGTCGCTCGCCAGGTACTCGAGGAACTTCACCGCCGCCTCCCTGTTCGGGGCATGCCTGAGGACACCGGCGCCGGAGATGTTGACGTGCGTGCCGCGCCCCGACTGGTTGGGAAAGACCACGCCGACCTTTTCCGCCACGGCGCGTTCGTCGGGCTTCCCCGACTTCATCAGGCGCACGTAGTAGTACGTATTGGCGATCGCGATCTGGCATTCGCCTGCCGCCACGGCCTTGATCTGGTCGGTGTCTCCTCCCTTCGGACTGCGCGCGAAGTTGGCCACGACGCCGCGTGCCCATTCCTCCGCCTTGACCGGGCCGACACCGGCGATCATCGAGCTCATGAGCGACAGGTTGTACATGTTCGCGCTGGAGCGGATGCAGATCCTGCCTTTCCACCGCGGGTTCGCAAGGTCCTCGTAATCGCGGATCGCGGCCGCGTCGACGGCGCCCTTGCGATAGAAGATCGGCCGGGCGCGCACCGAAAAGGCGAACCACAGTCCTTCGGGGTGGCGCAGCTCGCCCGGAATGCGCTCCTCGAGCACGGACGACTTCGTGGCCTGGAAGAGCCCCATCTGCTCGGCCCGCCACAGGCGGCCGGCGTCCACCGTCACGAGGACGTCGCCTGGACTGCGCGCGCCCTCGTTCTTCAGCCGCTCGAGCAGGGCGTCCTCGTTGGCCTCGATGCGGTTCACCTTGATGCCGGTTTTCCGGGTGAAATTGGCGTACAGGGCCTCGTCCGTCTGGTAGTGGCGCGAGGAGTAGAGATTGAGGACGGGTTCCGCCGCGGCCACGGGAAGCGTGGTGGAGAGGGCGAGCAGGATGGGGGCAAGGGATTTCATGAGGTTCCTGTTGGATGGGATGACTGCTATTATTGCGAATGATTCGTATTTGTCAATCCAGACCCCATGTTAGTTTGGACAGCCGGTCATGGTTTGTCCGATATCAATTACTTACGAATCTCCAAGCTATAATGATTCTCATGAACCACGCTCTCGAGGTCAGCAATCTGCGCTTCTCCTACCCTGGAATGCCCCCCGTGGTGGAAGGGTTCAGCCTGAGCCTGGCGGAAGGCGAAATCGGCTGCCTGCTCGGACCGAGCGGGTGCGGCAAGACCACGGCCCTGCGCTGCGTGGCCGGCCTGGAAAGCGTGCACGAGGGCGAGGTCCGCCTGCGCGGCCAGGTCATGAGCCGGGCGGGCCTCACGGTGCCGACGGAGGAACGCCGGGTGGGAGTCGTCTTCCAGGACTACGCGCTGTTCCCGCACGTGGACGCCCTGGACAACGTCGCCTTCGGGCTGCGCGGCCTGCCGCGCCCGGAACGCCGCAAGCGCGCCGCCGAACTGCTGGCTATCGTCGGCCTGCCTGGCGCCGGCACCAAGTATCCGCACGAGCTCTCCGGCGGGCAGAAGCAACGCGTGGCACTCGCCCGGGCGCTGGCGCCCAACCCGCAACTGCTGCTCCTGGACGAACCCTTCTCCAACCTCGACGGCGACCTGCGCGAGCGCCTCTCGATCGAGGTGCGCGGCATCCTGAAGGCGCAGGGAACCACGGCGCTCCTGGTCACCCATGACCAGAACGAGGCCTTCGCCATGGCGGACACCGTGGGGGTGATGCGCAAGGGGCGCATCGAGCAGTGGGACACGGCCTACAACCTCTACCACCGGCCGTCCTCGCGCTTCGTCGCCGACTTCGTCGGCGAGGGAGCCTTCATCGACGGAATGGCCTCGGAGAGCGACGGCATCGACACCGTGCTGGGGGCACTCAAGCACTGCCCCGGATGCGAGCTGAAGCCCGGCATGCCCGTCGCCCTGCTCCTGCGCCCGGATGACGTGCAGCACGACGACGACGCGGCGCTCAAGGCCGAAGTGGTCAAGAAGGCCTTCCGCGGCGCCGAATTCCTCGACACGCTCAGGCTCGAGGACGGGAAGCAATTGCTGTCGCTCGTGCCCTCGCACCACAACCACGCCATCGGCGAGAGGATCGGCATCAAGTTGGACGTCGATCACGTCGTCGCGTTTGCCCGCGCCGAAGGCGCCGACGACTGAAAAGGGGCCTGGCCCCTTTTTCAGGAGTATTTGCGCGCGTCCTCGATCACCTTGCCGTCGTTGGGGAGCGTTCCGGCGGCGACGAAGAGCACTTCGCCGCGCAGCTTGGTCACGTCGCGCAGCGTCGCCTCGACCGCCTGCGTGAGTTCCCGGTCGGGAGCGCCGTCGCGCTCGACCCGCAGCGTGACGAGGTCGTTGCCGCCGTCGTTCGCGACGACCAGGCGGGCGCGCCCGAGCCCGTGGCGCCCCACCACCTCGGCGACCTGCTCGGGGTGGACAAAGAGGCCCCTCGCCTTCGTCGTCTGGTCGGCGCGACCCATCCAGCCCCGGATGCGCGTGTTGGTGCGCCCGCAGGGACTCGTCCCGGGCAACACCGCCGAGAGGTCGCCGGTCGCGAAGCGCACCAGCGGGTAATCCGCATTGAACGGCGTCACCACCACCTCGCCCACCTCGCCTTCGGCCACGGGGTCCCCGGTGCCCGGGCGCACGATCTCCAGGATCACCTCCTCGTCCAGCACGAGCCCTTCGCGGGCGGAGGTTTCGTAGGCGATGATGCCGAGGTCCGCGGTCCCGTACGCCTGGTAGGCATCGATGCCGCGCCCGCGCAGGAATTCGCGCACCGGCGGCAGGAAGGCCTCGCCCGAGAGCAGCGCGCGCTTGAGGGACGAGGAGTCGCTCGCCAGCTCGTCGCATTTCTCGAGGATCAGCTTGAGAAAGGACGGCGTGCCGACGTAACCGGACGGGCGCAGGTCGGCGATCACGCGCGCCTGCATTTCCGTCTGGCCGACGCCCCCGGGAATCACGGCGCAGCCGAGGCGATGCAGGCCGGTCTCGAACATGCTGCCGGCCGGCGTGAGGTGATACGAGTAGCAGTTGAGCACCACGTCGCCGGCGCGGAAGCCCGCGGCGAACAGGGCGCGCGCGGTGCGCCAGAAGTCGGCGCCGCGCCCTTCCGGATCGTAGATCGGCCCGGGCGAAGCGAAGATGCGCGCCAGCCCTGCCGGCGGCGTCGCGTTGAGGCCGCCGAACGGCAACGCACCTTTCTGGAGGTCGACCAGGCCGGACTTGCGCGTGACCGGGAGCTTCGCCAGCGCCGCCCGCGAGCCCAGCGCGGCGGGATCGACCGCGGCGAGCAGGCGGCCGAAATGGGTGGTGGCGTCGCGTGCCCGGGCCACCTGCACGGGAAGGCGTGCCATGAGATCGCGCTCGCGCGCGGCCGGGTCGCGCGTCTCGAGGGCGTCGAGGTGCAGGTTCATCACGACAGCCAGCGCTTGCGGCGCCGGTAGTTCTTGGTGTCGCGGAAGCTCTTGCGGCCGCTGGTGGAGATGCCGAGGTAGAACTCCTTCACGTCCTCGTTCTCCGACAGGGCATGCGCGCTCCCCTCCATCACGACGCGCCCGTTCTCCAGGATGTAGCCGAAGTCGGCGAAGCGCAGCGCGACCATGGTGTTCTGTTCGGCGAGCAGGAAGCTCACCTTTTCCTTCGTGTTCAGGTCCTTCACGATCTCGAAGATCTCCTCCACGATCTGCGGCGCCAGTCCCATCGAGGGTTCGTCCAGCAGGATCATCGAGGGCCGGGCCATGAGCGCCCTGCCGATCGCGGTCATCTGCTGCTCGCCGCCGGAGGTGTAGCCGGCCTGCGAGGCGCGCCGTTGCTTCAGGCGCGGGAAGAATGCGAAGACGCGCTCGAGTTCGCTGCGGGTCTCGGCGCGCGAAATGCCCCGCGTGTAGGCCCCGGTCAGCAGGTTCTCCTCCACGGTGAGGTGCGCGAAGCAGTGCCGGCCTTCCATCACCTGGATCACGCCCCGCTTCTCCAGGTCCGAGGGCGTCATGCTGTCGACGCGCTCGCCGCGAAACGCGATCAGGCCCTTGGTCACTTCGCCGCGCTCGGCATGCAGGAGGTTGGAGACCGCCTTGAGCGTGGTCGTCTTGCCCGCCCCGTTGGCGCCGAGCAGGGCCACGATGCCGCCCTCCGGCACCGAGAGCGAAACGCCCTTCAGCACCAGGATCACGTGGTTGTAGATGACCTCGATGCCGTTGACTTCGAGGAGCGGCGGGGCGTTGGCTGCCATCTGTCCGGGTCTCCGGGGTAGAAGACCGGGAGAGGGCGAACCCCCTCCCGGGACGCTTCCGTAGCCTATTTCTCCTTGGAGCAGTCGCGCGGCGTGATCTTCTTCTCCGCGGCGTACGCCTTGGCGGAAGCCTCGACGAGGGGTCGCAGGAACTTCTGGTCGGCCTCGTACCAGTCCGAGGTGTAGCTCCACTCCTTGCCGTCCCACGTGTGGATGCGCCCGCGGGCCACGCCTTCGTGATTGCGGCACGAGGTCTTGACGGGCTGGACCGTGTCGCCGAACCCCAGGGCCTTGATCTTCGCCGCATCGAGGTTCAGGTTCTCCGCGCCCCACCGAACCTCTTCTCCGGTCACGACGCGCTTGCCGTACTTCGACTGCGCCTGCTTGATGGCCTCGATGGACAGCATCGCGGAGATCATGCCGCGGTTGTAGAGGACGCTGCCGATCTCGTCCTTGCTCTTCGCGGTGCCCTTGCCCTTGGCGTAGAGGTGCTTTTCGATGTCCTTCTGCACCGGCAGGCCCTTCTCCGACGAGTGGCCCAGCGTGATGCCGTTGTAGCCCTTGCCGGCCATTTCCGCGGGCTGCACGTCCGGCTCGGCCGAGGACCACCAGACGCCGAACATCTGCAGGCGCGGGTAGGAGACCGCGATGGCCTCCTTGATCGACGTCGAGTTCATGACGCCCCAGCCCCACAGGAACACGTAGTCCGGCCGCTGCTGGCGCACCTGCAGCCAGGTCGCCTTCTGCTCGACGCCGGGGTGCGTCACCGGCAGCTTGATGAACTGGAAGCCGTGCTTCTTCGCGTGCTCCTCGAGCGCGCGGATGGGCTCCTTGCCGTACGGCGAGTCGTGGTTCACGAGCGCGATCTTCTTGCCCTTGAGGGAGCCCTTCTTCGCGACGTGCTGCACGATCATGTCGGCCGCGGACCAGTAGGTGCCCAGCAGCGGGAAGTTCCACGCGAACACGCTGCCGTCTGCGGAGTCGGCACGGCCGTAGCCGGTCGAGAACACCGGGACCTTGTCGACGGGGGCCTTTTCGGTCAACGCGAAGGTGACGCCGGTGGAAAGCGGGTTGATCAGCACCGGCTTCTTGCTCTTGAGGCGCTCGTAGCATTCCACGCCGCGGTCGGTCGCGTAGCCGAATTCGCATTCCTCGAAGGAAAGCTTGATGCCGTTCACGCCCCCGTCGCGCTCGTTGACGAGCTTGATGTAATCCACATAACCGTCCGCCCAAGGTACCCCGTTGGGCGCATATGCCCCCGTGCGATACACGATCACGGGTATGAAGATCTCGTTCGACTGGGCGGCCGCATCCGGCGCCGCGCCGAACGCGCCTGCCACGGCCAGTGCCGATGCCGCAGCCTTCAGTTTCAGTGTCGACTTCATTTCCATCCTCCTCTTGTCGTGGTGCTGGGGTGTGCCAGGGGTCATGCGCGCCGTGGCCGGCGCTCAGTGCGGGAAAGGCCAGAGCCTGAGTTTTTCCTTGCCGACGGCCCACAGGCGCGCCAGTCCGTGGGGCTCGACGATCAGGAAAAAGATGATGAGGGAGCCGAAGACCATGACTTCGATGTGCGAGATCATGGCCGTGGAAAGGGGAATGCCGAGCCAGCCCGGCGCCTGGTTGAGCGCCAGCGGCAGGATCACGATGAAGGCCGCGCCGAGGAAGGAGCCCAGTATCGAGCCCAGCCCGCCGATGATCACCATGAAGAGGAGCTGGAACGAGCGGTTCACGTCGAAGGCGAGCGGCTCCCAGGCGCCCAGGTAGACGAACGCCCAGAGCGCGCCGGCCAGCCCCACGAAGAACGAGCTCACCGCGAAAGCCGTGACCTTGGCGTAGAGCGGGCGGATGCCGATGACCTCCGCGGCCACGTCCATGTCGCGCATGGCCATCCAGGAGCGCCCGATCGCCCCGCGCGTGAGGTTGCGCGCGACCAGGGTGAACAGGCTCACGATGGCGAGGACCAGCAGGTACTTCTCGACCGGCGAGGCGAACGTGTAGCCGAAGATCGTGAGCGCCGGCGCCGTCACCGACCCCGATGGCGCGTAGTTGGTGAACCAGCCGATGCGCGCGAAGGCCCAGTCGAGGAAGAATTGCGCCGCCAGCGTGGCCACCGCGAGGTAGAAGCCCTTGATGCGCAGGCTCGGCAGCCCGAACAGGATGCCGACGATGGTGGACGCGACTCCCGCGAGCAGGAAGACGACGAGCAGGTTCAGGTCCGGCATGCGGATGGCGAAGTTGTATGCGGCATACGCGCCGACCGCCATGAAGCCGCCGGTGCCGAGGGAGACCTGGCCGCAGAAGCCGACGAGGATGTTCAGGCCGATCGCCGCCAGGGCGAGGATCAGGAAGGGCACGAGGATCGCGCGGAACAGGTACTCGCTCGCGAGGTAGGGCACCGCGCCGAACGCGAAGGCGAGGACCAGCAGGACGAAGACCTTGTCCTGCAGGATCGGAAAGAGCTGCTGGTCCGCCTCGTAGGAGGTCTTGTACTGGCCGGCTTCGCGATAGATCATCGTTACACCCGGTCGATGTGCTTCTCGCCGAACAGGCCCTCGGGCCGGAACAGCAGGAAGACGAGCGCCAGGACATAGGCGAACCAGTTCTCGATGCCGCCGCCGAGCAGCGGTCCCAGGTACACCTCGGAGAGCTTCTCGCCCAGCCCGATGATGAGGCCGCCGATGATCGCGCCCGGGATCGACGTGAATCCGCCCAGGATCACCACGGGAAGCGCCTTCAGCGCCACCAGTTGCAGCGAGAACTGCACGCCCAGCTTCGAGCCCCAGA
>CAZOIB010000069.1:0-7633 GCA_964579785.1 uncultured Lysobacter sp.
GAGCATTTCCTTGTGCCAGTTCCAGGGAGCCATAAATGAACGAAACCCAATACAACTACAAAGTGGTGCGGCAGTTCGCGGTCATGACCGTGATCTGGGGCATCGTCGGCATGCTGGTCGGCGTGCTGATCGCCGCGCAACTCGCGTGGCCGGCCCTCAACTTCGACATCCCGTGGCTGTCCTACGGGCGATTGCGCCCGCTGCATACCAACGCGGTGATCTTCGCGTTCGGCGGCTCGGCGCTCTTCGCGACCTCCTACTACGCCGTGCAGCGCACCTGCCACGTGCGCCTGTTCGGCGGTCCGCTCGTCGCGTTCACCTTCTGGGGCTGGCAGATCGTGATCCTCCTTGCAGCCATCACCCTGCCGCTGGGCTTCACGTCGGCCAAGGAATATGCCGAACTGGAGTGGCCCATCGACATCCTGATCGCGGTGGTGTGGGTCTCCTACGCCATCGTCTTCTTCGGCACGATCGCCACGCGGAAGGTGAAGCACATCTACGTCGCCAACTGGTTCTTCGGTGCCTTCATCCTGACGGTGGCGCTCCTGCACATCGTCAACAGTGCCGCGGTGCCCGTCGGACCCCTCAAGTCCTACTCCGCCTATGCCGGCGTGCAGGACGCGATGGTGCAGTGGTGGTACGGTCACAACGCCGTGGGGTTCTTCCTGACCGCGGGCTTCCTCGGGATGATGTACTACTTCATTCCGAAGCAGGCCGGGCGGCCGGTCTATTCCTACCGCCTGTCGATCGTGCACTTCTGGGCCCTCATCTTCACCTACATGTGGGCGGGCCCGCACCACCTGCACTACACGGCGCTGCCGGACTGGGCGCAGTCCATCGGCATGGTCTTTTCCCTCATCCTGCTGGCACCCTCGTGGGGCGGGATGATCAACGGGATCATGACGCTCTCGGGCGCCTGGCACAAACTGCGCACCGACCCGATCCTCAAGTTCCTCATCGTTTCGCTCTCGTTCTACGGCATGTCGACCTTCGAGGGCCCGATGATGTCGATCAAGACGGTCAATGCGCTGTCGCACTACACCGACTGGACCGTCGGCCACGTGCACTCGGGGGCGCTCGGCTGGGTGGCCATGATCTCCATTGGCAGCCTCTACTACCTGCTGCCGCGGCTCTTCGGCCGCACCGAGATGTACTCGGTGAAGGCCATCACGCTGCACTTCTGGATCACGACGATCGGCATCGTGCTCTACATCGCCTCGATGTGGATTGCCGGCGTGATGTAGGGCCTGATGTGGCGCGCGGTGAACGACGACGGAACCCTGACCTACACCTTCGTCGAGAGCGTGAAGGCCACCTACCCCTATTACGTGATCCGGTTCCTGGGCGGCGCGCTGGTGTTCAGCGGCATGCTGGTGATGGCGTGGAACATGTTCAAGACGATCGCCGCGGGCAAGGCCGTGGAGGGCGACATTCCTCCCGTCGCCGCCGGCTCGGGCCTCGATGCGCCAGCGCACGCCTGAAAGAGGAACGCCATGAAATTCACCCATGACATCATCGAACAGAAGACCGGACTGCTCGCCCTCCTCGTCGTGCTCGTCGTGAGCGTCGGCGGGCTGGTGGAGATCGTGCCGCTCTATTTCCAGCGCTCGACGACCGAACCGGTCTCCGGCCTCAAGCCCTACACGGCGCTGCGGCTCACGGGCCGCGACATCTACATCCGCGAGGGCTGCTACAACTGCCACTCGCAGATGATCCGGCCGTTCCGCGCCGAGGTGGAACGCTACGGCCACTACTCGGTCGCCGGTGAATTCGTCTACGACCACCCGTTCCAGTGGGGCAGCAAGCGCACCGGCCCGGATCTCGCCCGCGTGGGCGGCCGCTACAGCGACGACTGGCATCGCGCGCACCTGCGCAACCCGCGCGACCTCGTCCCGGAGTCGAACATGCCCGGCTATCCATGGCTCGCGAAGACGATCCTCGACGGCCAGGAGGTTCCGGCGAAGATGAAGGCGCTGCGCATGGTCGGCGTGCCCTACACGGACGCCGAGATCGCCGCGTCCACGAAGGAGGTGGCCGGCAAGACCGAGGAGGACGCGCTCATCGCCTACCTCCAGGACCTCGGCACCGTCATCAAGTCGCGGAGGTAACGACATGGACATCAACACCATCCGCGCCGCCGTCACCGTGGCCGCGCTCATCACCTTTCTCGCGATCGTCGCCTGGGCCTGGTCCTCGCGCCGCCGCGCCGATTTCGAAGCGGCCGCCCGCCTGCCTCTGGACGAGGAGGACGACGCCAACCCCAGGGAGAAGCAACGATGAGCGATTTCGTCGACGGTTTCTGGAGCCTCTACGTCGCCGGCCTCACGCTGGTGTCCATCGTCGCCTGCGCGGTGCTGCTCACCATGCAGCACAAGAAGCGGCCTGCCGGCCAGACGGTCGACACGACCGGCCACCAGTGGGACGAGGATCTCGCGGAGTACAACAACCCGCTGCCGAAGTGGTGGATGTGGCTCTTCTGGATCACGATCGTCTTTTCCCTGCTCTACCTGGCCCTGTACCCCGGCCTCGGCACGTTCAAGGGCGTGCTCGGCTGGACCTCGGGCGGCCAATACCAGGCGGAGCAGGCGCAGGCCGACGCGCAGTACGGCCCGGTGTTCAAGAAGTACGCCGCCATGGAGATCGAGGCGATCGCCAGGGATCCGCAGGGCAAGGCCATGGGCGAGCGCATGTTCCTCACCTACTGCTCGCAGTGCCACGGCTCCGACGCGCGCGGCGCCAGGGGCTTCCCCAACCTCGCGGACAACGACTGGCTGTGGGGCGGCGAGCCGCAGACCATCCTCACCTCGATCCTCGAAGGTCGCACCGGCGTCATGCCCCCCATGGGAGCGGCGGTGGGAGGCCCGGAAGGTGTGAAGGAAGTCGCCCACTACGTGCTGTCGCTTTCGGGCAGCACGCATGACGCGAAGCTCGCGGAGGCCGGCAAGGCCAAGTTCGCCGCCTGCGCCGCCTGCCACGGCCCCGAAGCGAAGGGTAACCCGGCCCTCGGCGCCCCGAACCTCACCGACAAGGTGTGGCTGCACGGAGGCAGCCTCGCGGCGATCTCCGAGCAGATCGACAAGGGCCGCAGCAACTTGATGCCGGCGCACAAGGAATTCCTCGGACCCGAACGCTCGAAGATCCTCGCCGGTTACGTTTGGAGCCTTTCGCAGGCGCCGGCAGCGGCGAAGTGAACGACGCGGCGCCGGGACCGGATGCCGGGGCGCCAGGCGGCACTCCGGTCATACCCATCAAGCCGGTGGCGGCGGCCGCGCCCGGCCACGACGAGGTTGCGGGCGCCCTCTTCGAGGTGCGCAAGAAGATCTACCCGCGCTCGGTCTCGGGATGGTTCGCCACGCTGCGCTGGGCTGCGGTCTGGTTCACGCAGATCATCTTCTACGGCCTGCCCTGGGTCGCCTGGAACGACCGCCAGGCGGTCCTCTTCGACCTGGGCGCGCGCAAGTTCTACATCTTCGGCCTCGTCTTCTGGCCGCAGGACTTCATCTACCTCACGGCGCTGCTGGTCATCGCCGCGGTCTCGCTCTTCCTCTTCACCTCGGTGGCAGGGCGCCTCTGGTGCGGCTACGCCTGCCCGCAGACGGTCTACACCGAGATCTTCCTGTGGATCGAACGCCTCTTCGAGGGCGAGCGCAATGCGCGCACGAAGCTCGATGCCGGCCCGCTTACCGCACGCAAGTTCGGCATCAAGGCGGGCAAGCACGCGACCTGGATCGCGGTAGGTCTCTGGACGGGTTTCACCTTCGTGGGCTACTTCACGCCGATCACGGAACTGGGCAACGAGGTGCTCACCTTCACGCTCGGGCCCTGGGAGATGTTCTGGATCGGCTTCTACGGCTTCGCCACCTACGGCAATGCGGGGTGGATGCGCGAGCAGGTCTGCAAGTACATGTGTCCCTATGCGCGCTTCCAGGGCGCGATGTTCGACCAGGACACGCTGATCATCGCCTACGACCGCGACCGCGGCGAGCCGCGCGGCTCGCGCGGCAAGAAGGCCGATCCCAAGGCGCTGGGACTCGGCCATTGCGTCTCCTGCGACATCTGCGTGCAGGTCTGCCCTACCGGGATCGACATCAGGCAGGGCCTGCAGTACGAATGCATCGGCTGTGCCGCGTGCATCGACGGCTGCGACCAGGTGATGGACAAGATGGGCTACCCCAGGGGGCTCATCCGCTACTCCACCGAGCACGCCATGCAGCAACAGTCCGGGCTCGCGGGCATCGCGAAGAGGATCGTCCGGCCGCGTACCCTGGTCTACACCGGGATCCTCGCGACGGTGATCGCAGCGGCAGCCGTTTCCCTGCTCATGCGCGTGCCGCTCAAGGTCGACGTCATCCGCGACCGCGGCGCCATGGTGCGCGAGGTCGAGGACGGCGAGCTCGAGAACGTCTACCGGCTGCAGGTGATGAATGCGACGGAAGCGGCGCACCGCTACCGGATCGGCGTGGAAGGACTGCCGGGGATACGCGTGGCTTCCGAAGCCGTCATCGCGATGGACCCGGCGTCCACCCGCGCCTTTCCCGTTCGCGTCCGCGTGCCTGCCGACCAGGCCAAGGGCGGCTCGCAGAAGATCTTCATCAGCGTCACGGCCGAGGACGGCGGTGACCTCCACGTACGGGAGAAGGCGGTATTCCTCTCCCCGAGAAAGGACCGGAATTGAACGCCGTGACCGCAGACAAGCACACCCCGCGCAAGCCGTGGTATCGCGAGCCGTGGCCCTGGCTCCTCATGTCCGGGCCGGCGATCGTGGTCGTCGCGGGCGTGACGACGGCGATCATCGCCTTCCGCGGCGCCGACGGGCTGGTCGCCGACGACTACTACAAGCAGGGCCTGGGCATCAATCGCCAGATCGCGCGCGACGAGGCGGCGCGCGCCCTGGGCATCTCCGGCGAGGTTCGCCTGGAGGCGGGCACGGTCCGCGTGACCCTGCGGGCGGCCGCCGCGCTACCGGATCGCGTGACGCTGCGCTTCGCGCATCATTCGCGCGCCTCGGAAGATCGCATCGTGCACCTGGCGCGCCGCGGCGATGGCACCTACGAGGCGCCGCTCCCGGAACTTCCGCCCGGCCGCTGGCGCACGATCGTCGAGACCGCGCAATGGCGCGTGGCGGCACAGCTCGATACACGCTCGGGCCAGTCGGCCGCGCTCGCGCCCGGCGTGCGCTGAAGCGCGCGCCGGCAGGATCACAGGGGGGAATCGCCCATGCTCACGCAACGCATCGCCTGGATACTCTGGCCCGCGTTCCTCGTCGCCTGCGCGACGGAGTTCGTCTTCTTCACCGTCTTCGATCCGACGGACATGCACTTCTTCGGCGAGCCCCTCGAGGCAAGCCGCATGACGATCTACTCCGTCGGCTTCTTCGCCTTCTGGGCGCTGGGTGCGGCGTCGAGCTTCCTCACCTGCTTCCTGCAGCGCTCGCCGTGGGAGGTGAACCGCTGCCCGCTTCCGAGCGCGGAACGGCCCGAGGGTTGCCCCAAGCGCGAGGGCGACGGCTGCTGTCCCTGAGCCCGCCGGGCGCGCCTTCCGGCGCCTAGAGGTTCTTCACGACGTCCACGAGGCTGTGGTCGTCGTCGACCGGAAATACCTCGAAGCCCAGCCGTTCCATCAGCTCCAGCATCGAGCCGTTCGAGGAAAGCACCAGCCCGCGCAGGCGCTCGATGCCCGCCCAGCGCGCGTGCGTCATGAGGCGGCCCATGAGCTTGGAGGCGAGCCCCTTCCTCTGCGCGCGGTCGGCCACCACGATCGCGAACTCCGCGCTCGCCGGGTTCGGATCGCGCACGTAGCGGGCCACGGCGATGATCGACTCGTGGCCGTCCTCGTTGCGCGTGGCGATGAGGGCCATCTCGCGGTCGTAGTCGATCTGGGTGAAGCGCGCGATCATTTCCGGCGTCACGTGGCGCACGATCGACAGGAAGCGCAGGTAGCGCGATTCGTCCGACAGCTCGGTGATGAACGCCGTCTCCATCTCGGCATCCTCGGGCCGGATGGGCCGGATGGTGACGTCGGTCCCGTCGCGCAGCCGCTCGACGGCCTCGAGCGCCTCGGGATAGGGATGGATGGCGAGGTGCGAATAGCGGCTGTCCAGGTGCCGGCGGGCCGGGTCGACGATGATGCGGGCGTCGAGTGCCACGGCCCCTGCGGGATCGAGCAGCAGCGGGTTGATGTCCATCTCCGCGATCCACGGCAGGGCGCAGACGATGTCCGAGACGCGCAGCAGAACGTCGATCAGCGCCTCGCGGTTGGCCGCGGGGACGTTGCGGTAGGCGCCCAGGAGGCGGGCGGCGCGCGTGCGGTCGATCAGGTCGCCGGCAAGCCTCACGTTGAGCGGCGGCAGCCCGATCGCGTTGTCGCGAAGGAGCTCGACGGCCACGCCGCCGGAGCCGAAGCTGATCGCAGGCCCGAAGGCCGGATCGGTCATCACGCCGATCATGAGCTCGCGCCCATCGCGGCGCGCGACCATCGACTGCACCAGGACGCCGGTGATGCTCGCCTCGGGCCGCAGGCGCTTCACCGTGGCGATGATGTCATCGAACTGGTGCACCACGTCGTGGGAATCGCGCACGTCGAGGCGCACGCCGTTCACGTCCGACTTGTGCGAGATGTCCGGCGAAAGGATCTTCATCACCACCGGGTAGCCGATGGCATCCGCGGCGCCGGCGGCCTCCTCGCGCGTCTTCGCGACGACGAACGGCGGGACCGGGATGCCGAAGGCGGCCAGCAGGCTCTTCGCCTCCACCTCGTTCAGCATCGTGCGCTTCTCGTCGATGGCCTCCTGCAGGATCTCCTCGGCGCGCACGATGTCGTGCTCGATCGTCGTCGAGCGCGGCGGCGGCGACTCCAGCAGCAGCCTCTGGTTCTTCACGTGCGAGGCGAGTGCGGCGAATGCCTGCACCGCGACCTCGCCGGCCCGGTAGGCCGGAATTCCCGCCGCCTCCACGCGGTGGCGCGTATCGACGACGCCGCTCTCTCCGAGCCAGGCGGTCAGGAAGGGCTTCGCGCACTCCCTGGCCACGGGAAGGATTCCGTCCGCGACGGATTCCGCGCTGGCGATGCCGGTCGGGCAGAAGACGGTGAGCACCGCATCCACGTTCGGATCCGCCGCCACGATCTTCGCGGCACCGCCGAAGCGTTCGCCGTTGGCATCCCCGATCACGTCCACCGGGTTGTTGTGCGACCAGTGCTTCGGCAGGATCGCGTCGAGCCGTTCCAGCGTTTCCGGCGCGAGCCTGGCGAGC
Source organism: uncultured Lysobacter sp. (assembly GCA_964579785.1). Taxonomy (GTDB): domain Bacteria; phylum Pseudomonadota; class Gammaproteobacteria; order Burkholderiales; family Usitatibacteraceae; genus FEB-7. The sequence continues at coordinate 7,251 of CAZOIB010000069.1, forward strand.
TGGAGGTTTTCGGAACTGACCGCGTCCGCGGCGAGCACGCCCGGGCCGCCGCCATTGGTGACGATGGCTAGGCGATCGCCGTAGGGCTTGCGGCGCGACGACAACGCGCGGGCTGCGGCAAACAGGTCCTGCGCGCTGTGCACGCGCACCACGCCGCAGCGGGCGAGCACGGCGTCGAACACCGCATCGTTGCCGACCAGCGCCCCCGTGTGCGAGCGCGCCGCCTGCGAGCCGGACGCGTAGCGTCCGACCTTGAGGACGATCACCGGCTTCGCGCGCGCGATGGCGCGCAGGCTGCTGATGAAGGTGCGGCCGTTGTGCACGCCCTCCACGTAGAGCAGCACGCTCTCCGTCTTGTTGTCGAAGAGCAGGTAGTCGAGCAC
>CAZOIB010000070.1:0-4138 GCA_964579785.1 uncultured Lysobacter sp.
CGCCATCGACGAAGTGCCGGGCACGGCGTGGTGCTTCGACTGCTCGGCGACGGTTGCGCTCGACGCGCGGGGTGATGCCTGCCCCGCCTGCGGTGGCGGGCGCCTGCAGGTGAACGGCGGCACGGAGATGCGGGTGAAGGACCTGCTCGGCGTCTGACCCGGGGCAGGTATTAAACAGGAGAGAGCGATGTGTACGACTTGCGGTTGCGGAACGGATGCGGTGACGATCGACGGCAAGGCCCACGCGCATGGCCACGAACATGGCCACGAGCACGCGCACGATCACGGGCATCACCATCATCACGGCGAGGGTGAACCGGCCCATGCGCACGCCGCGGGATTCGGGTCCGAACGGGCCGTGGCGGTGGAACGCGACATCCTCGCGCGCAACGATGCCGAAGCCAACGCCAACCGGCGTCGACTCACCGCGCAGGGGATCCTCGCGCTGAACCTCGTCTCCAGCCCCGGGTCGGGAAAGACGACGCTCCTCGTGCGGACGATCAAGCATCTCTCCGGCGACATCCCGATCGCCGTGATCGAGGGCGACCAGCAGACCTCCAACGACGCCGACCGCATTCGCGAGACCGGTGCGAAGGCCGTGCAGATCAACACCGGCAAGGGCTGCCACCTCGACGCGCACATGGTCGGCCATGCGCTGGAGCACCTGGCCCCCGCGCGGGATTCCGTGGTGATGATCGAGAACGTCGGCAACCTGGTCTGCCCGGCGGCCTTCGACCTGGGCGAGGCGCACAAGGTCGTGGTGCTCTCCGTGACGGAAGGCGAGGACAAGCCCCTCAAGTATCCGGACATGTTCGCCGCGGCCGACCTCATGCTCCTCAACAAGTGCGACCTCCTGCCGCACCTCGACTTCGACGTCGACCTCTGCGAGGCCAACGCGCGCCGCATCAATCCGTCCATCCAGGTGCTGCGCGTGTCCGCCACCAAGGGCGAGGGCTTCGACGCGTGGCTCGACTGGGTCCGCGGTGCCGCACGCGAGGCGCGTTCGCGGCGCACGCGCGGCGCCGTCGGCGAGGGCTGCGGACCGGCCTGTACCTGCGCCTGAGACTCACGCCACGCCATGGATTCCGTCCTCACGCCCCCGGTCGCCGAGCGCCAGCGCCTGCGCGTGCGCGGAACGGTGCAGGGCGTCGGCTTCCGGCCCTTCGTCTGGCGGCTGGCGCGCGAGCTGGATCTCGACGGCTGGGTGCTGAACGACGCGGAGGGCGTGCTCGCGGAAGTGCAGGGCAGCCCCGGGGCGTTGCGGGATTTCGCGCGGCGCATCGCCGCCGACGCACCGCTACTGTCGCGCGTGACGGCCGTGGAATGCGAGCCGTGCGCCCTCGAGCGCGCCAGCGGCTTCGCCATCGCGGCCAGCCGCGGCGGCACGGCCACCACGCCGGTGACGCCCGACGCCGCCACCTGCCCGGACTGCCTGCGCGAGCTCTTCGACCCGGCCGACCGCCGCTTCCGCTATCCGTTCATCAACTGCACCCACTGCGGCCCGCGCTTCACGATCACCCGAGGCGTACCCTACGACCGGCCGCGCACGACGATGGCGCCGTTCGCGATGTGCCCGGCATGCGCGCGCGAGTACGCGGATCCGGCCGACCGCCGCTTCCACGCGCAGCCGGACGCGTGCGCCGTCTGCGGCCCGCGCCTGACGCTGCTCGGCGAGGATGGCGCGGCTCTCGACCCGGGCGACGTGATCGCGGCGGTGCTGGCGAAGATCCGCGCCGGGAAGGTGGTCGCGGTGAAGGGCCTCGGCGGCTTCCATCTCGTCTGCGACGCGCGCAACGTGCGCGCCGTGGCGCGGCTGCGGGCTTCCAAGAACCGCGAGGAAAAGCCCTTCGCGGTGATGGCCGCCAGCTGCGCCTCGCTCACGCCCTACGCGCACGTGGACCAGGCGGCGCGCGAGCTGCTCGAATCGCGCGAGCGGCCCATCGTGCTCCTGCCCAAGCGCGCGGGTTGCGACGAGGCGCTCGCCGGCATTTCGGGCGGGGTCGCGGCGCTGGGCGCGATGCTCCCGTACACGCCCATCCAGTGGCTGCTCTTCTTCGCGGCGAGCGGCGCGCGCGGCGGGATGGCGTGGAGCGAGGATCCGCAGGAGCTTCTTCTGGTGATGACCAGCGCCAATCCCGGCGGCGAGCCGCTCGTCATCGGCAACGACGAAGCCGTGCGCCGGCTGGCGGGAATCGCGGACGCTTTCGTGGTCCACGACCGCGAGATCGCCGCGCGCTGCGACGACAGCCTGGTGCGCGCGACGCCGACCGGACCGGCCTTCGTGCGCCGCGCCCGCGGCTACACGCCACGCGCCATCGGCCTGCCGCAGTCGGGGCCGCCCGTGCTGGCGACCGGGGCGTGGCTCAAGAACACGGTTTGCGTGACGCGCGGCGACGAGGCCTTCCTCTCGCCCCACATCGGCGACCTCGACAATGCGCCCGCCTGCGAGTCCCTGGATGAAGCGGTCGCGCACCTTGCCGCCATCCTCGAGGTCGAGCCCCGTGCCGTGGCCCACGACCTGCACCCGGACTTCTACTCCAGCCGTTACGCGGCGCGCTTCGCGGCCGAGCGCGGCATTCCGGCCATCGTCGTGCAGCATCACCACGCGCACATCGCGGCGGTCTGCGCGGAGCACGGCCAGGCGCAGCCGGTCATCGGCCTCGCGTTGGACGGTGTCGGCCTCGGACTCGATGGCACGGCCTGGGGCGGCGAGCTGCTGCGGGTGGATGGCGCGTCCTTCACGCGGCTGGGTCACCTGGGCGCGCTGCATCTTCCCGGCGGCGACCGCGCCGCCCGCGAGCCTTGGCGCATGGCCGCCGCCGTGCTGCACGCGCTCGGGCGCGGCGACGAGATCGCCACGCGCTTCCCGCGTGCCGGTGCCGCCATCGTGCGCGAGATGCTCGACAAGGGAGCCAACTCGCCGGTGACCACGTCCGCGGGGCGCTGGTTCGATGCGGCGGCGGGACTCCTGGGCGTGCGCGAGGTGGCGGCGTTCGAGGGGCAGGCCGCGATGCAGCTCGAGGCGCTGGCCGCCGAGATGGGCCCGGTCGAGGCGAACCCCGCGCTGTGGCGCATCCACGCCAACGGCACGCTGGACCTGCTGCCGCTGGCCGAGCGCCTCGCCGGCACCGGCGACGCGCGCTACGGCGCGGCGCTCTTCCACGCGACCCTGGTGGAGGCGCTGGCGGAGTGGGTGCTGATCACCGCGGCAAGCGAAGGACTGGCCACCGTGGCATTGGGCGGCGGCTGCTTCGTCAACGCGATCCTCTCCTCCGGCCTGCGGCGCGCCCTTTCGTCCGGCGGTCTCGCGGTGCTGGAAGCCCGCGCGGCGCCGGCCAACGACGGCGGCATCGCGCTGGGACAGGCGTGGGTTGCCCTGCAACACATGAGGAACGATTGAAATGTGCCTCGCCATTCCCGCCCAGGTAGTGGAAATGCGCGCCGGCGACCAGGCGGTCATCGACCTGGCCGGCGTGCGCAAGGAGATCTCGCTCGCGCTGGTCGAGAACGTGTCCGTCGGCGACTACGTGATCGTCCATGTCGGCTATGCGCTGCAGAAAATCGATCGCGAGGAGGCGGCGAAGACGCTCGCGCTCTTCGCGGGACTGGCGGCCGCGGAGGGCGCGGCATGAAGTACGTCGACGAGTTCCGCGACGGCGGCCTGGCCAGGACCATCGCGGCGCGCATCGCTGCCGCCGTCGATCCGGCGCGCACCTACCACTTCATGGAGTTCTGCGGCGGCCACACGCACGCCATCTCGCGCTACGGCGTCACCGACCTGCTGCCGAAGAACGTGGTGATGGTGCACGGCCCGGGCTGCCCCGTCTGCGTGCTGCCTATCGGGCGCATCGACATGGCGATCGAGCTGGCGATCCGCGAGAAGGCGGTGCTGTGCACCTACGCCGACACGATGCGCGTGCCGGCCTCCGGGGGTCTTTCGCTGATGAAGGCGAAGGCGAAGGGCGCCGACATCCGCATGGTGTATTCGGCCGCCGACGCGCTGCGCATCGCGCAGGAGGAGCCGGAGCGCGAGGTGGTGTTCCTCGCCATCGGCTTCGAGACGACGACGCCGCCGACGGCGCTGGTGATCCGCCAGGCGGCGGCGCTGGGGTTGAGGAATTTCAGCGTCTTCTGCAAC
>CAZOIB010000071.1:0-6516 GCA_964579785.1 uncultured Lysobacter sp.
ATTGCAGCGACGACCCGATCCTCGCGCGCCAGCTCGAGGACATCGGCTGCGTGGCGGTGATGCCGCTGGCTTCCCTGATCGGCTCCGGCATGGGCATCCTCAACCCGTGGAACCTGGGCATCATCCTCGACCGCGCGAAAGTCCCCGTGCTCGTGGACGCGGGAATCGGCACGGCATCGGATGCGGCAGTCGCGATGGAATTGGGATGCGACGGAGTCCTCATGAATACCGCCATCGCCAAGGCACGGGATCCGGTACGCATGGGCCGGGCGATGAAACTCGCCGTGGAGGCCGGGCGCGAGGCCTGGCTCGCCGGGCGCATGGAGAAGAAGCCCTACCGGGCAACGGCCAGCTCGCCCACGGATGGGCTGATCGGAAAGTCCGCCAGCCCGTGACGGGGCGGTGCAGCGGCCGCGCGCGCTAGAAGCGGAAGAAGACGCCGAGCGTGACCTGGTCGGACTCGGAATCGCGCGGATTCCAGCGGCTGAATGGCGAGTAATGCTCCATGTCCGCTTTCAGGCCGAAGCTGCGCGTGAGGTCGTACTTGAGTCCCAGCCCATAGCGCTGGCCGGTTCGCGGGCCGGCGAACGGCGAACGCGTCCCCCCCCAACCGGAGTCGGAATAGCCCGCTTCGACCGACCAGTTGCGCGAGTACCGGTATCCCAGCCGCATCTGGACCGCTTCGGCACCCGTCCCGGCGGCCATCTCGGTGCCGAACGAGCCCGTCAACGGCCAGCGCAGGGCCGAATCGGGAATGGCAATGAGCCGCGAAGTCGGCTTCAGGACGCCCACGTAGTCGCCGGCGGCAAGAACCGCTGGCGCTATCAGGACCGCGCAGGCTGCAAGCCATGAAAGGGGTCGGGACATGATGTGATGGTGCGCACATTGACTGGCAACGTCAACGAAAAGTCCGTCAGGTGACTCCTTCCGGCTAAAATTGCAGCATGGACGCAACAGCCCGCCCCATTCGCAGCTTCGTTTTGCGCCAAGGACGCTACTCGGCAGGTCAGCAACGTGCCTACGAAACGCTCATGCCGCGCTTTGGAGTGCGCTTTTCGGGTGAATTTGTCGATTTCAGGGCCATTTTTGGACGATCAGGCCCGGTAATCCTTGAAATCGGCTTCGGAATGGGCGAAACGACGGCCAGAATCGCCTCCGAGAACCCTGAAAACGACTATCTTGGGATTGAAGTCCACACCCCTGGGGTGGGTGCGCTGCTCAAACTTCTTGATGAGCGATCGCTTACAAACGTGCGTGTAATCCAGCATGATGCCGTGGAGGTCGTCACCAGCATGGTTCCGGAAGAATCGCTGGCCGGCATCCATGTTTTCTTCCCCGACCCGTGGCCGAAGAAGCGGCACCACAAGCGCCGCCTCATCCAGCCGGCCTTTGCGGCACTTCTCGCTTCGCGCCTTACGTCTGGCGGATACCTGCACATTGCCACGGATTGGCAGGAGTACGCCGAACATGTGCTCGCCACGTTGGCCGCCGTGCCGTCGTTGGAGAACTCCGGGCTTGGCTTTGCCACCCGGCCCGCGACCAGGCCGGAGACGAAATTCGAGCAACGCGGCCGCAAGCTCGGCCATGGCTCGTGGGACGTGATCTTCCGCAAGCGCGACAACGAACCAGGAGTACGCCCGTGAATCCAGACGAAAACCATCGCCGGTCCGCAGCTCGCCGCCGTTTCATCGTTCGCCTGGCCGCGGCTGGCGCCCTCGGTGCGGGCGGACTCTCAGGTTTCATGAGCCGGGCGCTGGCCAAGGGCGACCTGCCGGCCATTCCCGGCGTGAACCAGCTCAAGGGCACCGCGTCAGTGAACGGCAAGGCCGCCCAGGTGGGAACTCCGGTTTCCGCCAGGGACACCGTGACCACCGGCCCCGGAAGCATGGCGGTGATCGTGATCCGGGACGATGCCTTCCTCCTGCGCGACAACACGACGCTGGTATTCGGGGAATCCGGCGGAGCCTTGAGCCGCTTCCTGGTCCAGACGGGTCGCGTGCTCTCCGTGTTCGGCAAGAAGCCGGTCCAGGTCAAGGCCGGCAACGCGACGATCGGCATTCGCGGCACCGGTGCCTATCTCGAAGTCGACCCGGCCTCGGTCTATTTCTGCCTTTGCTACGGCGAGGCGGGCATCGACGGACCGGGAATGGCTGGCACGAAGGTGGTGAAAACCACCCATCACGAACAGCCCCTGATGCTTGCCGACGTCGGCGGCATCATGGATGCGAAACCGGGCCCGTTCATGAACCACAGCGACGAGGAGCTGATCCTGCTCGAGTCGCTCGTGGGCCGCGAGCCGCCCTTCGTGGGGAACTACCCCGGCAAGAAGTATTGAACTGCGCGGTGGGGCCAACGTCCTATAGTTGAGTGGTTTACTCAACTATGGACGGCAACCTATAATTGCCGCCAGCGTGAAAGGAACCCGCGTGAACCAGCGTACCCCGCTCCCCATTCCGGACGTCCAGGCCACCCCGGACGTGCGCAAGATCGCCATCGACCGGGTGGGGATCAAGTCCATCCGCCACCCGATGAAGATCCTCGAGCGCGGCGGCGGAACCCAGCACACGGTGGCCACCTTCAACATGTACGTGGGGCTCCCGCACCAGTTCAAGGGCACGCACATGTCGCGGTTCGTCGAGATCTTGAACGCGCACGAACGCGAGATCACCGTCGACTCCTTCCGCGCCATGCTGCGCGAGATGGTGACGAAGCTGGAGGCCGTGACCGGCCACATCGAGATGGGCTTCCCCTACTTCGTGCTGAAGAAGGCGCCCGTCTCCGGCGTGAGGAGCCTGCTCGACTACGAGGTGACCTTCATCGGCGAAATCGTCGAGGGCCGCGAGCAGTTCGCCCTCAAGGTGCAGGTGCCGGTGACGAGCCTGTGCCCCTGCTCCAAGAAGATCTCCGATTACGGGGCGCACAACCAGCGCTCGCACGTCACCATCGCCGCCCGCGTGCACAAGTTCGTGTGGATCGAGGAGCTCATCGATCTCGCGGAGAAGCAGGCCTCGAGCGAGCTCTACGGGCTGCTCAAGCGCCCCGACGAGAAGTACGTGACGGAACTGGCCTACGACAACCCGAAGTTCGTCGAGGACATGGTCCGCGACATCGCCGCGAAGCTGAACGCGGACCCGCGCATCGAGGCCTACGTGGTGGAGTCGGAGAACTTCGAATCCATCCACAACCATTCGGCCTATGCGATGGTGCGCAAGAACTGGCCTTCCTGCTGACGGCCGGGCCTGCCTTCCTCCGGCAGGCAGGCGAGGGGCGGCGGACACCCGCGCGTCGCGACCATGAAACCGATCGCCGTCTTTCGTCACTCGCCGACCGAGGGGCCCGGCTATTTCGCCGCGTTCCTCGACAGCCAGGGGATTGCCTGGCGCCTCGTGGCGCTCGATGCCGGCGAGGCCGTCCCGAAGCGGGCTTCAGCGTTCTCGGGACTCGCCTTCATGGGCGGGCCGATGAGCGCGAATGACGACCTTGCCTGGACCGGGCCCGTCCTTGCCCTCATCCGCGACGCGGTTCGCGGCGGCGTGCCCGTGATCGGCCACTGCCTCGGCGGACAGCTCCTGGCGAAGGCGCTGGGCGGCGAGGTGACACCCAACCCTGTCAAGGAGATCGGCTGGAACCGCGTCGTGGTCGAGGATTGCGCACTGGCCCGCGAGTGGTTCGGAGCCGACCTGCGCGCCTTCACGACTTTCCAGTGGCACGGGGAGACCTTCACGATTCCCCCGGGCGGGAGCCGCATCCTGCGCGGCGAACACTGCGCCAACCAGGCCTACGTGGTGGGTGACATGCACCTCGGCATGCAATGCCATGTCGAGATGACCCCGGACCTCATCTCCAGCTGGTGCGAGTCGGGCGCCGCGGAGATCACGGAGAGCCGCGAGAGCCCCGCGGTGCAGTCCGTCGCGACCATCGAGAGCGAGGCGGCCGGGCGCCTGCCGGTGCTCACCGACACGGCGCGACGCCTCTACACGCGCTGGATACGCGGCCTGATTTAGGTACCAGGTACACGTACCAGGTACATGTACCCGGTACCGAACCGCAGGTACCGGACCGCACCTAGTCGCGGAAGTTCTGGCAGGACAGCGGCACTTCGGTGATGCCGGAGCGCACCAGCGCGATCGCCTCCTGGAGCGTGTCGCGCTTGGCGCCGGAGACGCGGACCGCGTCGCCCTGGATGGATGCGGTGACCTTGAGCTTGCCGTCCTTCAACATCTTCACGATCTTCTTCGCGAGCTCGGTCTCGACGCCATTTTTCACGGTGATCAGCTGTTTCACCTTGTCGCCGCCGATCTTTTCCGGCTTCTCGATGGTGAGCAGGCGCGCATCGACGCCGCGCTTGGCGAACTTGGCGTGCAGCACGTCGCGCACCTGCCCGAGCTTGAACTCGTCGTCGGCATAGACGGTGAGTTCGAGCTCCTTCTGCTCGACGCGGGCGTCGGAACCCTTGAAGTCGAAGCGGTTGGTGATCTCCTTGTTGGCCTGCTCGACGGCGTTCTTCACCTCGACCAGGTTGGCCTCGCAGACGATGTCGAAGGACGGCATGGCGCCTCCCCGGGCCTACTTGCGTCCGCGCTTGGCGGCGATGCGCAGCCTGAGCGCGTTCAGCTTGATGAAGCCCTCGGCGTCCGCCTGGTTGTAGGCGCCGCGGTCGTCCTCGAAGGTCACGACGGCGGTGTCGAAGAGGGAATCCTTCTTCGAGGAGCGCCCGACCACGAGCACGGTGCCCTTGTAGAGCTTCACGCACACGCGGCCGTTCACGTGCTCCTGCGAGGTGTCGATGAGCGTCTGCAGCAGCTGCCTCTCGGGACTGAACCAGTAGCCGGAGTAGACGAGGCGCGCGTAGCGGGGCATGAGGTCGTCCTTGAGTGCCACGACCTCGCGATCGAGCGTGAGCGACTCGATGGCGCGGTGCCCCTTGAGCATGATGGTGCCGCCCGGCGTCTCGTAGCAGCCGCGCGACTTCATGCCGACCGAGCGGTTCTCGACGAGATCGAGCCTTCCGACGCCGTGCTTGCCGCCGAGGCGGTTCAGCTCCGTGAGCACCTGCGCCGGCGACATCTTCCTGCCGTTGATCGCGACGATGTCGCCGCGCACATACTCGAGATCGACGATCTCCGGCTTGTTGGGCGCCTTCTCCGGCGAGGAGGTGATGCGCCACATCGATTCTTCCGGCTCGAAGTTCGGATCCTCGAGCACGCCGCCCTCGTAGGAGATGTGCAGCAGGTTCGCGTCCATCGAGTAGGGCGCGCCGCCGCCCTTCCTCTTCTTGAAGTCGACGGGGATGCCGTGCTTGTCGGCGTAGGCGAGGAGCTTCTCGCGCGACAGGAGGTCCCACTCGCGCCAGGGCGCGATCACGCGCACGTCGGGCATCAGCGCATAGGCGCCCAGCTCGAAGCGGACCTGGTCGTTGCCCTTGCCGGTCGCGCCGTGCGAGATGGCATCGGCGCCGGTTTTCTTCGCGATCTCCACCATGTGCTTGGCGATGAGCGGGCGCGCGATCGAGGTGCCGAGGAGGTACTCGCCCTCGTAGAGCGCGTTGGCGCGGAACATCGGGAAGACGAAATCGCGCACGAACTCCTCGCGCAGGTCCTCGATGTAGATCTTCTTCACGCCGAGCAGCTTCGCCTTCTTGCGCGCGGGCTCCAGCTCCTCGCCCTGGCCGATGTCGGCGGTGAAGGTGATGACCTCGCAGCCGTAGGTGTCCTGCAGCCACTTCAGGATGACGGAGGTGTCCAGTCCGCCGGAGTAGGCGAGGACGACTTTCTTGACCTTTTTCATGGGATTCTGGCTTTCTGGAAGGGTATTCGGATTCAGGTCTCGACGCGCCCGAGGAGCAGGTATTCCATGAGGGCCTTCTGCGCGTGCAGGCGGTTTTCCGCCTCTTCCCAGACCACGCTCTGCGGACCGTCCAGGACCTCGGCGGAGACCTCCTCGCCGCGATGCGCGGGGAGGCAATGCATGAACAGCGCATCGGCCCGGGCGACGGCCATCATCTCGGCGTCGACGGTGAACGCCGCGAAGGCATCCTTCCTGGCATCGGCCTCGGCTTCCCAGCCCATGCTCGTCCACACGTCGGTGGTGACGAGGTCGGCGTCCCTTGCCGCGACCAGGGGGTCGCCGAATTGCTCGAGGTGCCGGCGATCGACGTCCATGGCGCGCGCGGGCTCCAGTTCGTAGCCCACGGGGCTCGACACGTTCAGCTTGAAGTCGAGGAGCGCGGCCGCCTGCGCCCAGGTATTGCACATGTTGTTGCTGTCGCCGATCCACGCCACGGTCTTGCCGCGGATGGAGCCGCGCTGCTCGACGTAGGTGTAGATGTCGGCGAACACCTGGCAGGGGTGGTACTCGTTGGTGAGCCCGTTGATGACCGGCACGCGCGAGTGGGCCGCGAAGCGCTCGATGATCGCCTGCTCGAAGGTGCGGATCATGACGATGTCGACCATGCGCGAGACGACGCGCGCCACGTCCTCGATCGGCTCGCCGCGCCCGAGCTGCGTGTCGCCCATG
>CAZOIB010000072.1:0-2513 GCA_964579785.1 uncultured Lysobacter sp.
GCGCTGCGCATCGCGCAGGAGGAGCCGGAGCGCGAGGTGGTGTTCCTCGCCATCGGCTTCGAGACGACGACGCCGCCGACGGCGCTGGTGATCCGCCAGGCGGCGGCGCTGGGGTTGAGGAATTTCAGCGTCTTCTGCAACCATGTCCTCACCCCCGCGGCCATCGCCCACATCCTCGAGTCGCCGGAGGTGCGCGAGCTGGGCACGGTGGTGATCGACGGCTTCATCGGCCCCGCGCACGTCTCCACCATCATCGGCAGCCAGCCCTACGACTACTTCGCCGAGGAGTACCGCAAGCCCGTGGTCATCGCCGGCTTCGAGCCGCTGGACGTGATGCAGGCGGTCGAGATGCTGGTGCGGCAGGTCAACGAGGGCCGCGCCGAAGTGGAGAACGAGTTCACGCGCGCGGTGACGCCGGAGGGCAACGCCAAGGCCAAGGCGCTGGTGGCGGAAGTGTTCGAGCTGCGCCGCGCCTTCGAGTGGCGCGGCCTCGGCAAGGTGCCCTACAGCGCGCTGCGCATCAAGGAGGAGTGGGGGGCCTTCGACGCCGAGCGGCGGTTCACGATGACGGAGAAGAGCGTTCCCGACAACAAGGCCTGCGAGTGTGGCGCCATTCTGCGCGGGGTGAAGAAGCCCACCGACTGCAAGGTGTTCGGCACCGTGTGTACGCCGGAAACGCCCATCGGCTCGTGCATGGTGTCCTCCGAAGGCGCCTGCGCCGCCCATTACACCTATGGCCGCTACAGGACCGCGGCATGAACGCCATTCGCAAGGACTACGTTCGCCCGATCGACTTCAAGCGCGGCCTCGTGGACATGAGCCACGGCAGCGGCGGGCGCGCCATGGCGCAGTTGATCGACGAGCTGTTCGTCGCCGCGTTCGACAATGCGTGGCTGCGCGAGATGAACGACCAGGCGCGGCTGCCCATGCCGGCGGGCCGGCTCGTCGTCGCCACCGACAGCCACGTGGTCTCGCCGCTCTTCTTCCCGGGCGGCGACATCGGCTGCCTCTCGGTGCACGGCACGGTGAACGACGTCGCCATGGCCGGGGCCAGGCCGCTCTACCTCACCTCGGGATTCATCCTCGAGGAAGGCTATCCGCTGGCGGATCTCAAGCGCATCGTCGAGTCGATGGCCAGGGCGGCGATGCAGGCGGGGGTTCCCATCGTCACCGGCGACACCAAGGTGGTGGAGCAGGGCAAGGGCGACGGCGTCTTCATCAACACCACCGGCGTCGGCGTCGTGGCCGAGGGCATAGAGATCTCCGGCGACCGCGCGCGGCCGGGCGACGCGATTCTCGTCTCCGGCGCCCTGGGCGATCATGGGGTGGCGATCATGTCGCTGCGCGAGAACCTCACCTTCGAGACGACCATCCAGTCCGACACCGCGGCCCTGCACGGGCTGGTGGCCGCGATGGTCGACGCGGTGCCGGCCATCCACTGCCTGCGCGATCCCACGCGCGGCGGGCTCGCCACGACTTTGAACGAGATCGCGCGGCAGTCGGGGTGCGGCATGCGCCTGGAGGAATCCGCGATTCCGGTGCGCGCCGAGGTGGCCGCGGCCTGCGAGTTCCTCGGCCTCGATCCGCTCTATGTCGCCAACGAAGGCAAGCTCGTCGCCATCTGCGCCGCGGCGGATGCCGAGCGGCTGCTGGCGGCGATGCGCGCGCATCCGCTGGGGCGTGACGCCTCCCGCATCGGCGAGGTGGTCGAGGACGCGCACCACTTCGTGCAGATGCGCACCGGGTTCGGCGGCAGCCGCATGGTGGACTGGCTGGCGGGCGAGCAGTTGCCGCGCATCTGCTGACGGCGTGAAGATCCTCTTCCTCACGCACGCCTTCAACGGCCTGGCGCAGCGCCTCTACGTGGAGCTGGCCGCGCTCGGACACGAGGTCGCGATCGAGTTCGACGTGAACGATGCCGTGACCGCGCAGGCCGTGGCGCTGGCCGCTCCGGAGCTGATCATTGCTCCGTTCCTGAAGCGTGCCATTCCCGAGGCCGTCTGGTCGCGCGTGCCGTGCCTGATCGTGCATCCGGGCGTGCCGGGTGATCGCGGCCCCTCGGCGCTCGACTGGGCGATCCAGGATGGCGCGCGCGAGTGGGGTGTCACCGTGCTGCAGGCCGAGGCGGAGATGGATGCGGGACCGGTGTGGGCGCACCGCGCATTCCCGATGCGCCTGGCGCCGAAGTCGAGCCTGTACCGGCGCGAGGTCACGGAAGCGGCGGTCGCGGCGATGCTGGAGGCGGTGGAGAAGTTCGCGCATGGCGAGAAGCCGGTGCCGGTGGCGCAACTTGGTGCCGTTGCGCGCGGCTGCGCCAGGCCGACCATGAAGCAGGCCGACCGCGCGATCGACTGGGCGCGCGACGACACGCAGACGGTGCTGCGCAAGATCCACGCCGCCGACGGATTCCCCGGCGTGCGCGGCGCGATCTGCGGCAAGGCTGTGTACCTCTTCGGGGCTCACGTCGGGGCAGGTATTGGGGACGTTTCTCCGGAACCGTCCCCAATACCTGC
>CAZOIB010000073.1:0-6775 GCA_964579785.1 uncultured Lysobacter sp.
AAGCCCGGCGGCAAGCGGCCCTCCGACGTGATGCAGATCGAGAAGATCGTCACCGACGCGATCGGCCCGGACGGCTCCCTGATCCACGCCGGACGCAGCCGCCAGGACATGTACGCCACCTTTCGCGCGGCGCAGCTGCGCAACCAGGTGCTCGACTTCTCCGACGCGCTGAACAGCCTGCGCGACCGCGTGCTGGTCACGGCCGCGAAGCATGTGAACACCATCGTCCCCGCCTACACGAACGGCGTGCAGGCGCAGCCCGTCAGCTACGCCCACTACCTGCTCGCCTTCGAGGCTTCGTTCGCCCGGGACGCGCAGCGCATCCGCGAGCTGCACGCGCGGCTGAACCGCAGCGCCATGGGCACGGCCGTCCTTGCCAACTCGGGCTGGCCGCTCAATCGCCGCCGCCTCGCCGACCTCCTCGGCTTCGACGGCCTGATCGAGAACTCCTACGATGCGGGCCAGGTGTTCACCTACGACGTGCCCATCGAGGCCTCGGGAATCGCCAGCTCGAACGCGATCCGGCTGGGCGCGATGCTGGGCGACATCCACACGCAGTACCACCAGACGCGTCCGTGGCTGCTCCTCGAGGAGGGATCGACCTACACGAGCAGCGCCATGCCCCAGAAGCGCAATCCCGGCCTGGTGATGAACGCGCGCGAGTCGGCCTCGACCGTCGTGGGCCTCGCGCACACGGTGAGCCTGCGCGCCCACAACGTCACGCCCGGCATGCGCGACTACAAGCAGACGCCGGTCGAGATCGGCCTCTACCCGCAGGCGGTGCGCATGATCACCGCGATGAACGCCGTGGTCGATTCCCTGGTGGTCAATCCGAAGCGAGCGCTCGAGGAGCTGGAGAACGACTGGACGACCTCGATCGACCTTGCCGAGACGCTGCAGAAGGACTATGGCGTGCCCTTCCGCGTGGGGCACAGCTTCGCCTCGTCGATCGTGACCGAGGCCCGCAAGAACGGGCTGCGTCCGCGCGAGTTCCCTTACGCCAAGGCCGCCGAGCTCTACGCCGAGTCGATCGCGAAGTACAAGCTCGCCGACACGAAGCTGCCCCTCGACGAGAAGGCGTTCCGCCAGCTGCTCTCGCCGGCGGACATGGTGAAGTCGCGCGTGGGCATCGGCGGCCCGCAGCCCGCGGAAGTCGAGCGGATGCTCGTCGGGGCGCAGTCCACCCTCAGGAGCGACAAGGCGTGGATGCAGAAGACACGGCAGAACCTCAAGGACGCCGACGCGAAGCTCGACAGGGCCTTCAGCCAGTTGCTGGCCAACTAGCGGGGCCGGGACAGGTATCGGGGACGGTTCCGGAGAACCGTCACCAAGCTTTTTCTTGCGCGGCTTGCGCCCGGTGCGCGAGAAGGCTGCGTCGAAGAGCGCATTGGGCAGCACGGTGAGGAGCTTCGCGACGAGGTCCATCTGCCAGGGAATGACCACGTGGTCCTTGCCGGCGGCCACGGCGCGGGCGAAGCGCCGCGCGAAATCGTCCGCGGAAATGATGAAGGGCATCGGGTAGGGGTTCTTTTCCGTCATCGGTGTGGCGATGTAGCCCGGGCAGACGGTCGCCACGCGCACGCCCGTTCCGCGCAGCTCCACGCGCAGGCTTTCGAGGTAGCGGATGGCGGCCGCTTTCGAGGCGCTGTAGGCGCCGGCGCCGGGCAGGCCGCGATAACCGGCCACGCTCGCCACGCCGACCAGCTTGCCGCGCCTGGCCCGGCGCATAGCCGCGATGAAGGGGTGGAAGGTGTTCACCATCCCGATCACGTTGGTGTCGAGGATTTCCTGGAAGACCGCGATGTCGTCCGCATGGTCGGTCGCGGTGCCGTGCGAGATGCCGGCGTTGGCGATGACCAGGTCGGGCACGCCATGCTTCGCCACGAAGTCGGCGGCCGCTGCCTTCAGGGCGCCGGGATCGCGAACGTCGGCAATGTAGGTATCGGCCCCCGAAGGCAGAGTTCGGCTGAGGGATTCGAGGAGATCGCCGCGGCGGGCGAGGAGCCCCAGCCTGGCGCCCTGGCCGGCGTAGTGGCGCGCGAGCGCCTCGCCGATGCCGCTGGTGGCGCCCGTCAGGAAGACGATCATGCGAAAAAAAGGGGCCAGGCTCGAATTTCGCGGGAATTTCGAGCCTGGCCCCTTTTTCTCCTGGACGGCTACTTCTTGGCAGCCGGCGCGGGCGCGGCGCCGCCCATGTCCTTGCGCGCCATCGCGATGAGGTTCTCGAGCACCGGGACCACCTTGGTCGCCCCGCCCGCGTGGCCGGCGGACGTGACGTACTTGCCGTTCACGACGAGCATCGGCACGCCGTCGACCTTGTAGGAGCCCATCAGCTGGCCGGCGCGCTTCAACTTCGACTGCACCGAGAAGGACTTCTCGACCTCCTGGAACTGGTTGGCGTCCACACCCTGCTTGGCGACCCAGTCATAGCGGGTCTTGGGGTTCACGAGGTTCACGTTGTCCTTGTGCATCGCGTCGAACGCCTTGCGGTGCAACGCGTCGAGCTTGCCCATCGCCTCGAACGCGTAGTAGATCTTGCCGAGCTCGGTCCAGGCGGAGCTGCCGACGCCGGGGACGCGCTTGAAGACGACGTCGGCCGGCATCTTGGCTGCCCAGCTTTCGAGGAAGGGCTCGAGGGTGTAGCAGTGGCCGCAGGCATAGGAAAAGAACTCGATCACCTCGATCTTCCCGCTGCCGTCGGTGGGCTGCGCGGGGGTCAGGATGGTGAACGCCTGTTGCTGGGCGTTTGCGGCAGGGGCCAGCAGGCCGAGAGTGGCGACTGCGATGGCGAGGATGCGGCGTAGGGACATGTCGGGACTCCGTCAGCGGTTCTTGGCTTCGTCGGTGCGAATGATGGTGGCCCCGACTCCGTTCTGGGACAGCGTGGCCTTGATTCGGTTCGCGTCCTCGAGGCTCTGGTAGGGGCCCAGCCGGACGCGGTGCAGGGTTCCCTTGCCCGGCACCTCGGCGGGTTTCACCGTGGCTTCGAGGCCGGTGAAGGCGATCTTGGCCTTGAGGTTGTCGGCGTCCTTTTCCTCGGCAAAGGCGCCCGCCTGCAGCCAGTAGGTCTCCCCGCTGTGCGGCTTGGGCTGGCTGGGAGACGATCCGGGTCCGGTCTTGGCCGCCTCCCTGGGCGGCTCCTTGGGCTTGGTCGCGGCCGCCTTGGCCTCCTTGTCCGTCACCTCCCGTTCGCCGGGAAGCATCGTGTAGAACTCGAAGCGCGGCCGCTCCGTCTTGGCCTTGTCGGCCGCCGCCTTCGTCTTGTCCGCAGCGGCCTTTTCCGGCGCGCCCTTCTCCTCGGGCCTGGGCGGCTGCGTGGGGCCGATCTTGGCGAGGGGCTCGATGGGCTTCGCCTTGTCGAGGAAGGGGTTCGACAGGCGGTTCAGGTACAGCGCCACGGCGAGCGAGATCACGATGCCCAGGAGCAGCCCGATGATGATGCCGAGCAGCATCGGGTGGGCGGTGCGGCCTTCGGCGCGCGGCGCGGGCGAGTTCCTGAAATCCTTGGGCATCTACATCCTCTCCGGCGCGCTTACGCCCAGGACGGCCAGGCCGTTGGCGAGAACCTGCCGCGTCGCGGCCACGAGGGCGAGCCGCGCGAGCTTCACCTTCTCGTCCGCGACGAGAAAGCGCTCGGCATTGTAGTAGGTATGCAATCGCGCCGCCAATTCGTCGTGCAGGTAGAAGGAGACCAAGTGCGGCGAGAACTCGCGCGCCGCGCGCTCGAGGATCTCGGGAAACTGCGCGAGCGCCTGTGCCAGCGCCACTTCGTGCGGCGTGCCGAGCACGGCGAGGTCGGCGTCGCGCAGCAGGGCCTCCTCGCCGCCCCATTCGCGCAGCACGGAGCAGATGCGCGCGTGCGCGTACTGCACGTAGTACACGGGGTTCTCGTCGCTCTGGCTCTTGGCGAGGTCGATGTCGAAGACGAGGTGGGAGTCGGTCCTGCGCATGATGAAGAACCAGCGCACGGCGTCGCGCCCCGCCTCCTCGATCAGGTCGCGCACCGTCACGTAGGAGCCGGCGCGCTTGGAGATCTTCACCCCCTCGCCGCCCTTCATCACCGTCACCATCTGGTGCAGCACGTAGTCGGGGTAGCCCTCGGGGATGCCGATGGCGAGGGCCTGCAGGCCGGCGCGCACGCGCGTGACGGTGGAGTGGTGGTCCGCACCCTGCACGTTGACGGCGCAGGTGTAGCCGCGGCGAAACTTGGTGAGGTGGTAGGCCACGTCCGGCACGAAGTAGGTGTAGGTGCCGTCGGACTTGCGCATCACGCGGTCCTTGTCGTCGCCGAAGCCGGTCGTCCTGAGCCACAGGGCACCCTCGGACTCGTAAGTCCTGCCGGCGGCCACCAGCATCTTCACCGTCTCCTCCACCAGGCCGTCCGTGTAGAGAGAGCTCTCGAGGTAGTAGGAATCGAACTTCACGCCAAAGGCGCGCAGGTCCGCGTCCTGCTCGCCGCGCAGGTAGGCCACCGCGAACCGGCGGATGGCATCGAGATCGTCCGCCTTCGCGTCCTGCGGGTATTCCGCCACGTAGTCGCGGGCGATGTCCCGGATGTAGTCGCCGCGGTACCAGTCCTCGTGCATGTCGCCGCCGGCGGCGAGGCCGCATTGCTCGCGGATGCGGAACTGCACGCTCAGCGCGAGGTTGGCGATCTGGTTGCCCGCGTCGTTGTAGTAGAACTCGCGCAGCACCTTCCAGCGCTGCCACTCGAGGATCGAGGAGATGGCGTCGCCCAGCGCGGCCTGGCGCCCGTGGCCGACGTGCAGGGGGCCGGTGGGATTGGCCGAGACGAACTCGACCATGATCGTCCTCGCCTCGCCCGCGCGGCCGCGGCCGTAGTCGCCGGCCGCCGCCTGGATCGCGGCCACGACGCCGAAGCGCGACGCCCGCGAGAGCGTGAAATTGATGAAGCCGGGGCCGGCGATGTCGGTCTTCGCGATCTCCGGCGCATCCGCGAGAGCCGCGACGATGGCCTGCGCCACCTCGCGCGGCTTCAGCCCCACGCGCCTGGCGAGCTGCAGGGCCACGTTGGAGGCGAAGTCGCCGTGGTCCGCGTTCTTCGGGCGATCGAGCTCGACCGTCGTCGCGCCCGCGTCGGGAAAGGCGGCACGGACGGCGCCAGCCACGAGGGCGGCCAGGCGGGTCTTGGGATCGGCTTCGGTCACGGGGTCGGGGGCTACGCGAAAACCCACTATTATACGGGCGCGCTTTCCCCCGACCTTCCCTTCCCCCGTGGCCATTCCGCTATTCCGCTGGATTTCGCGCTGGCGCGAGTCCGCCGATTTCCATGTCGGACTCGATTCCCTCATCGCGCGGGCGCGTCCCGACGCTGCCGTGGGGGACCGGCTCGCGTGGCTGCGCGACCTGGCGGCGTGGCTGCTCGCGGGAGGCGCCGGCACCCCGGAGGCGGGCGAAAGGTCGCCGCAGGCCGTGCGCCTGCAGCACCTGCTCGGGCTGCTCGAGCGGCAGCCGGACGCCAAGGCCGCCTTTGCCGCCATGCTGCGCGCCGCACTCGAGCAACGCGACGCCTTCGACCTGCTCATCGAAACCGGGATGCCGCGCGAGTCCGGCTTCGTCGCCGAGTTCCTCGGGCGCCTCCTGGCCAGGGTGCTCCCGGAACCGCCGGCGACGGACCTGGCCGGCCTGTTCCTGCAGGTATTCCCGCGGCGCAGCCATGCCGAGATCGTGCAGGGAATCTCCGACGAGAACTGGAGCGGCATCCAGTCGCTGCTCGCGCATGGCGACACTCCCGGCGGCGTGCAGGCGCAACTGGGGCAGGCGGCGGCGCGCGCGCTGGAGAGCCTCGCCACGCAGGTCTGCGCGGCCACGCTTCCCTCGGCCGTGCGGCGGCGCATGCAGGTCGCCGAGGGCCAGAGCCTTGCGACCTGGGACTTGCCGGCAGCCGCCACCGCCTTTACCAGGGCATGCCTGACGGAAGGCATGCCCGAGCGCGAACTGGCGGCCGATGCAATGCGGCGCGTCGTGGAGCGCTCGCGCATCGAGATCGAGCAGGCCTACACGCACCTCGACCTGCAGGGCGTGAGCATCGCCATCGTCTACCAGCTCGAGCGCATCCGTGCGCAGTTGCGGCGCATCGGGGAGCTCACCGACCTCCTCGCTGCGCCCGGGAGTGCCGCGGGCATGCTGCCGCGCTTCGTCGCCAACCTGATCCGCGACGTGCACGACCATCGCAGCGCGATCGCGCTACTCAGCCAGAACTTCGAGTTGGCGGCGCGCAAGGTCGTGGAGCGCAGCGCCGAGACGGGCGAGCACTACATCACCCGCGACCGTGCCGAGTACGCGGACATGGTGAAGCGCGCCAGCGGTGGCGGTGCGGTCATCGCGCTGACCACCTACGTGAAGTTCGGCTTCACCTCGCTGCACTGGCCACCGTTCTTCGACGGCATTCTCGCCTCGGTCAACTATGCCGCGAGCTTCGTGTTCATCCAGTTCGCGGGGCTCACGGTCGCCACGAAGCAGCCGGCGATGACGGCGCCGGCGCTCGCGGCGCGCATGAGGGATCTCGACCGCCCCGAGCGCATGGAGGCGTTCGTCGACGACGTGGTGAACCTCGTCCGCTCGCAGTCGGCCAGCATCTTCGGCAACGTCTTCGTGGTGTTCCCGGTCGCCTACGTGCTGGGATTGCTGCTGGCCGGCGCGAACATGGTGCCGGTGGACGCGGTCAAGGCTGAGAAGACGGTCGAGTCGCTGTCGTTGCTGGGCCCTTCCGCGTTCTTCGCGGCATTCACCGGGGTGCTGCTCTGGCTTTCCA
>CAZOIB010000074.1:0-3994 GCA_964579785.1 uncultured Lysobacter sp.
GAGATGTCCTCGATCAGCAGCATCGAGCCCAGCCGCTTCTGCTCGGCGGAAACCAGCGGCAGCACGGTGAGGTTGACCGAGATGGGTTCCCCGCCGACCATGAGCCCCGCGTCCATCGTGACGTCGATCTCGCCCACGCAATCGACCTTGGCGATCTTCTCCAGCACCCAGGCGTTCTCGTCGACGAACACCTCGCCCGCGGCGCGGTGCAGGATGGCGTCGGTTTGCACGCGCAGGATGCGCAGTCCAGCCGCGTTGCACGTGGCGACCTTGCCGGTATCGTCCAGCGTGACAACCCCGCTCGACATCGACTCGAGCATCGCCTCGCTGTAGTTCTTCATGTTCTGCACGTCGGCGAAGAGCTTCGCGTTCTCGAGCGAGATCGAGATCTGCGCGGTGAAGGCGCGCAGGCGCGACTCGTCCTCCGGCCCGAACGGTCCGCCGTGCTTGTTGAGGACCTGCGTGACGCCGATGGTCCGGCCGTGCTTGTTGACGATGGGCACGCACAGGATCGAGCGCGTGAAGAACCCCGTCTTCTTGTCGAAGGCCGGGTTGAAGCGCAGGTCCGCGTAGGCGTAGGGAATGTTGATCGACTTCCCCGACGTGAAGACCGCGCCGGCGATGCCCAGGTGGTTGGGCATGCGGATCTGCGTCGATTCCAGACCCTGCCCGACTTCCGACCAGAGCTCGCCGGTCTTCTCGTCGTTGAGGAAGAGCGTGGAGCGCTCCGCGTTCAGCATGCGGGTGGCCTCCCCCATGACGCGCTTGAGGAGGGAGCCCAGCTTGATGTCCGCCGTCACTTCGGAGACGACCTCGACGAACTCCATCTCCTGCGCGCGCAGGGCCTTCATCCGCTCGATGAACTGGTTGCTCTGCAGCGCGACCGTCCCCTGCGAGGTCATCGCCTCGAGGAGCTCCAGGTCGTGGCGCGTGAACTTGCCCTTGTGCCGGTTGAGCGCCTGCGCCACGCCGATCACTTCCCCCTTCACGGTGCGGATCGGGACGCAGATGATGTTGCGCGTGAGGAAGCCGGTCTGCTCGTCGATGCTGCGGTTGAAGCGCGGGTCGGAATACGGCTCGTGGACGATGATCGATTCGCCGGTGGCGAACACGTGCCCGGCGATGCCGGTGTTGTTGAGGAGGCGGATCTCGCGGCGGATGTTGCCCTGGGCCACGCGCGAATAGAGCTCGTTGGTCGTGGGGTCGTTCAGGAACAGCGTGCCGCGCTCGGCGCCCACCTCGGCGGTGGTCATCTCCACCAGCGCGTGCAGCACGTCGTCCAGGTTGTCGTACGCGGCCATCCGCCGCGACACCGCCAGCAGCAGCTCGGCGAGCTTCAGGCGCTTGTGGCCGGGCTCCTTTTCCCGCGCCGCGCCGTTCTTCCTCGGCCGTGCCGGCGTCGCGTTCGCGTCCACTACCGCGCCGGCCTGGTTGCCATCCACTGTAGCCATTTCAGTTCCCCGTTCCCGCCGTCGTTTCCTGCCACTGTTCGCGCAGCGCCCGTACCGTCGCCTGCAGCTGCGCCACCTCGTTCCGGTATTGCGCGTGCACCGCCGCCACCGCCCCCTCGCGCGCGGCGTGGGCACGCTCCACTTCGTCGCGCAGGGCCGCGATCGTCGACTGCAACTGGGCAATCTGGTCCTCGGAGGCGGAGATGGCTTCGCGCACTGCCTTGTCCTTCTCGAACCGCGCCGTTTCGAGCGTCTCGCGCAGGCTCGCCACCGTCTCCTTGAGCTGCGTGATCTCCCCGCTTGCCGCCGAGGCAGCCCGCACCGCGCCCAGTTCCGCATCCCCGCGCGCCCCTTCCAGCTCGAAGCGCAGGGCCGTCACGGTGTTCTTCAGGTCGCGAATCTCCGCCTGGGCGATGGCGCCGTTGTCCGGTTCCGGGTTCATGACTGGAATGATGGAGCAAATCGGGCACTCTTGCCACGAGTCGCCCGGTCCGCGGACCCCTGCCGGGCACCCCGGGGAGCGCGGCTGCGCCGGCGCAACTTTCAGGGATTGGCCAGGACCGCCGCCACGGCCGTGGGCACCTGCACGCCGTCGGTGATGGCGATGTAGGCCACCTGCAGGTCGAGGCTGCCGGTGGGCGCGAGGAAGTGGAAGTCGTCGATGTAACCCTCGGCCGTCGCATCGAGCGGGCTGCCGTCGGGCCACAGGAACACGACGTCGCGGCCGGCCGACAGCGCTTCCCAGTCCTCGTAATCCACCGTCGTCGCGGCTCCGGTCGCGGCGCCGCTGGCGTAGATGAGCTTCTTCGGGCCCAGGAATGGCAGTTGCGAATTCAGCCGGCCCGTCGTGTCGGTGGTGTCGCCGTAGTACATCTTGTAGCGCGCGCCGCCGATGTGCATCGGCAGCATGGCCTGCGCCCCCTTGAACAGCTTCGGGCAGCCGCCCGCATCCGCCTGCACCACCCACTGGGCGCCATCCCAGAGCGCGTAGCCGTGGTTCATGTTGACCGTGGTGCAGCCGGCGATGTTGTCGGTGGTGAAGACCATGAAGGTGCCGGCGGCGCCGTTCCAGCGCCAGTCGTCGAGCACCGGCCAGCCGACCTTGTTCTGGCGCGCGTTCAGGATCTTCGCGTTGGGCTGGACGGCATCGCCCTCGACCCCGATCGCCACGCCGGGTGCGCAGCCGCCGCCCGCCTCGTAATCGGCGGTGGCGCTGCACTGCGTCGGCGCTCCCGCATGGAAATCACGCCCCGTGTAGCCGTCGGCGCTGTCGACGTGAAGAATCCGCGTCTTGCCGTCCGCACCCTGGGCCTCGAAGTACAGGCGCACCTTGCCGCCCAGGCTTGCCGACAGCGGGACGCCCTGCCCGGTCGCGACCTGCTTCACCAGCGTCGCCGGCGAGGCAGGCGACTTCAGTCCCGAGCTGGAGGCGAGGCTCGTGAACGAGAGGTAGGAGGCAGGATTGCCGGCGCTCGCCGCGAGCGAGGTGACCCCGACGGTGAGCGCCTGCGGATTGACCGCCTTGGGTCCGTAGTAGATCTGCACGTGGCCGGCGACGTCGGCCGGGGCATCGGCGCCGAAGCGGGTGGCGCTGATGCGCACGTTGCCGTCGCTCACGATCGGCGTGAGGCCGGCGACCGTGCGGCCGCTGCCCTGCAGGTGCCACACCTCGCTCGGCGTCGTGACCGTGGTCGCGGTCACCGGGCTGTCATAGCAGACGGTCGCGGTCGCGAGGGTGACACAGGGCGCCACGCTGACACGGTAGGTCGTCGCCGACTTGAGCCCCGTGAGTTGCGCACTCGTTCCGGTTGCCGTGATGCCGACACTTTCCCCGGCAACCGCATCGACGGCGGTGACCTTGTACGACGTGGCCGCCACTCCTCCCGACGCCTGCCAAGCGACATCGAGCTTCGAGGACGACTGGTAGGCCACCGCGGCGATGGTGGTCGCCGCCACGTTGGCTACCGTCGGCGCACCGAGGCTCACGCAGCCGGCTGCGGCCACGGCTGCCACGCGCGCCTGGAATTCCGTGCTGGCGACGAAAGCCTGGCGCACGTTCTCGCGCGACCGCGCCCCGGTCGCGATCTGGTTGATCCAGAACTGCACCCCCGCGTTGTCCCCCGGCGCGCCGCGGCGCAGGAAGGCGTTGTAGAGGTCGCCGACGTACTGCGCGTTCGTGCGGCCCCGGTTGCCGTATTCGGCACTGTTGGCGAAGGCGCTGGAGATCGTCTCCACCTGCGCATTGACCGCGCTCCCTCCCTGGCACTGGGCTGTCCGGAACAGTCCCAGCCAGTAGTTGAAACCGCTGTTGTCGGGCAACACGCCGAGGAGCCCGCGGTAGAAGTCCACCACCGTGTCGACCTCCTTTCGCGTCACCGTCGTCCCGAAGATCGCCTGCGTGAAGCTCGCGAACTCGGCGGAGAACATGAAGGAAGCCAGCACCACCTCGCGCGGCATGCCGGCCGCGAGCTGCGCCTTCCAGTCGGCGAAACCGCCCGCATCGGGGGCGCGGTTGAAGAACGTGGTGTACAGGTCCGTCACGA
>CAZOIB010000075.1:0-2100 GCA_964579785.1 uncultured Lysobacter sp.
CTCCACTGCTCGTCCTCGGTGAGCAGGTTGCCGCCGATGCCCGAGGCGAAGCCGCACTGCGGGCTCAGCGCCAGCTGCTCGAGCGGCGCGAACTTCGCGGCCTCGTCGATCCGCCGGCGCAGCTCGTCCACCGATTCGACCCGACCGTTCTTGGTGGTGATGAGGCCGAGCACGGCGACCGTGCCCTTCTTGAGGTAGCGCAGCGGCTCGAAGCCGCCCGCGCGCTCCGTGTCGTACTCGAGGAGCAGGCGGTCGAAGTCGAGGCCGCCGAACACGGCTTCGGCGATCGGGTCGTAGCTGCCCTCGCGGTGCCACATGCTCGCCCGGTTGCCGCGGCAGATGTGCAGGCCGAACGTGGCGCGTTCCCGCAGGCCGCGGATCACGGCGTTGTCCGCCTCGATGGCGCGCCGCAGGTTCTTCATCGGATCCTCGCCGCGCGCGCGCATGCGCTCGAGCGTCGCCGGGTCCACGTAGCCGGTATAGCTCGGCTCGTCGAGCTGCACGTAGCCGCAACCCGCGTCCACGAGCTCGGTCACCATGCGGCGCTGGATCGCCACCACGTCCGCGAGGAAGGCGTCCGCCCCGGCATAGTGGGGTTTCGAGCCGTCGATGTCGCACATCTGCGCCACTCGGTCCGGACCCATCAGGGTGATCTTCGCCTTCGGGTGGCTTTTCAGGATCCCGAACTCCTCGAGCGGGAAGTTCTTCTCCAG
The DNA here is from genome assembly GCA_964579785.1 of uncultured Lysobacter sp. Classification (GTDB taxonomy): domain Bacteria; phylum Pseudomonadota; class Gammaproteobacteria; order Burkholderiales; family Usitatibacteraceae; genus FEB-7. The sequence continues at coordinate 714 of CAZOIB010000075.1, forward strand.
CACGAGCCTGCCCGTGGCCGGGACGCGGAAGGAGAGCACCGCGTCCTCGCCCTTCTGGAAGGGGGTTTCGTGCTCCGCCTTGTCGCCGGGCGCGGTGAGGAGGCGCTTCCAGGAGCCGCTCCAGAGGTCCCAGCCGGAGACCTCCGAGAAGCTCACCTGCCAGTTGAGGCGGCGGAACTCTCCGTCGGTGACGACGGGCAGGCCGATCGCCTCCTGCCGGGCGACGGCGTCGCGGATCGCGGCGTCCTGCGCGGCGCGCAATGCACCACCATCGAGCGTTCCCAGCGCGTGGTCGCGAAACGCCTGCTTGAGGGACTCGGGCCGGAGAAGGCTTCCGACGTGATCTGTGCGGATCGTTTTCATAGGTTTCGACGATACAATATCCTGAAATTCCCTAGGGAGATTTCCATGAAACGACTGCTTTCGATCATCGCGGCCTCGGCCATCGCGTTCTCAGCGCAGGCGCAGGAGAAGGTCACGCTGGGCATGAGCGGGTGGACGGGCTTCCAGCCGCTGAAGCTCGCGGAACTCGCCGGCATCTTCAAGAAGAACGGCGTCGACATCGAGATCCGCTTCATCCCGCCGGTGCAGCGCTCGGCGGCGCTCGCCGCGGGCTCGCTGAACGCCGCGGCCACCACCGTGGACCAGCACATCGTCTGGACCTCGGCCGGCATCAACACCGTGCAGGTGGCGCTGATCGACAAATCGAACGGCGGCGACGGCCTCGCGGTGCGCAACAGCATCAACTCCATCAAGGAGCTGAAGGGCAAGTCGATCAACGTCGACGGCCCGGGCACCGTGCAGCACTTCATGCTGTCGTACATCCTCGAGAAGAACGGCATGTCCATCCAGGACGTGATCCGCGTCACGCTCGGCGCGCAGCCGGCGGCGCAGGCCTTCGTCGCGGGGCAGGGCGATGCCGCGCTGACGTACGAACCGTACCTGTCGACCGTGCGCGCCAAGCCCGATGCCGGCAAGATCCTCGTCACCAGCAAGGACTACCCCGTGGTGATCGACGTGCTGGTGTTCAGGAAGGACTTCCTCGACAAGAACCCGAAGATCGTCAAGGCGACCGTCGACAGCTTCTTCGAGGCGCTGGACATGATCAAGAAGGACCCGAAGAAGTCCTACGAGCTGATGGGCAGCACGGTCAAGCAGAGCGGCGAGAACTTCGCCAAGTCGGCCGCGTTCATCCAGTGGCAGGACCGCGCGATGAACAAGGACTACTACGCGAAGGAGCACAAGGCGTTCACCGAGTTCGCGGTGCGCGTGCTGAAGTTCAACCGCGTGATCCAGAAGGAACCGACGGCCGCACAGATGATCGACCTGAAGTTCCAGTAGCCAGGAGGGGGGGGGGGGGGGGCCCCCCGCCCCCCGCCCCCCCGGG
>CAZOIB010000076.1:0-2491 GCA_964579785.1 uncultured Lysobacter sp.
CAAAGGGACTCGTACTGGACGTTTCCTCGGCTTCCGATATCAAGAACGTCTTTGATCAAATTCAAAATCAATTCAAAGCCCTTCATGTCCTCGTCAACAGCGCGGGCGTGATCGGCAAGTCCACGCTGCAGAACCTGCCCGAGGACGAGTGGGACCGCGTCCTCGACATCAACCTGAAGGGCACGGCGCTCTGCACGCAGGCGGCGATCGCGCCCATGCGCGCGCAGGGCGGCGGGGCGGTGATCAACGTGTCGTCGATGGCGGGCAAGCGGGTGTCGTTCGCGGGCGGCGTGCACTACACGGCCTCGAAGACGGGCGTGGTGGGCTTCACTTCGCACGCGGCCTTCGAACTGGCGGCCTACAACATCCGCGTCTGCGCGGTCTGCCCGGGGCCGACGGTCACCGGCATGACCAAGAAGGCGCCCCCGGAGCGCATCAAGTGGACGGCGGACAAGATCCCGCTCGGCCGCTGGGTGTGCGCGGAGGACGTCGCCAACGCCATCCTCTTCCTCGCCAGCGACGAGGCGGGGATGTGCACCGGGACCGCGCTGGACGTGGACGGCGGCATCCTCGTCTCCAACGGCACCACCAAGGAAGAGTATTTCGGGAATCGCACATGAGCGGACAGATGATCGAACTCACCGCGGCCGACGGCCACAAGCTCGCTGCCTACCGCGCCGAACCTGCCGGCAAGGCGCGCGGCGGCCTGGTGGTGCTGCAGGAGATCTTCGGCGCAAACAGCCACATCCGCGCCGTCGCCGACGCCTTCGCGGTGGACGGCTACCTGTGCATCGCGCCGGCCATCTTCGACCGCGTCCAGCGCGGCGTGGAGTTCGGCTACAGCGCGGACGACGTCGCGCGCGGGCGCGAGCTGAAGGCGAAGTCCCCGCAGGACAAGGCGCTGCTCGACGTCGCGGCATCGATGAAGGCCGCCTCGGCCGCGGGCAAGGTCGGCGTCATCGGCTACTGCTGGGGCGGCTCGCTCGCGTGGTTTGCCTCGGCGAAGCTGCCCGGCGTCGCCTGCGCGGTGTCCTACTACGGCAGCGGCGTGCTCGAGGAACCGGACCTCGAACCGGCCTGCCCGGTGCAGGGGCACTACGGCGAGAAGGACGCGGGCATCCCTGTGGACGGGGTGCGCGGCTTCATGGCGAAGCACCCGGCGCTGCCGTTCCACATTTATCCCGCCGGGCACGGCTTCAACTGCGACCAGCGCGGCGCCTGGGATGCGCCGTCGGCGAAGCTCGCCCGCGAGCGTACGCTGGAGTTTTTGCGGAAGCACCTGGGCTAGGCAAGGAGGTTCCATGAACAAGCCGATGGAGCCCGTCCCCGCGGGCGCCTGCGAGATCGAGACCTACCCCGGCGAGAACGCCGAAAAGCGCATCGCCGCCGGCGAATTCGCCCCCGAGGGCAAGAAGGTCGTCGTCCTCAACCCGCGCGGCACGCCGCCCGCGGTGAAGCTGCGGCCGATGGCGCCGCGCCAGCCTTCGCTCGAAGGGCGCACGATCTACTTCGTCGACGTGCGCTTCATGAACGGCAACGTGTTCCTCGAGGAGATCCGCAAGCTCTTCGCCGAGAAGCACCCGGGCGTGAAGACCGAGTTCCGGCAGAAGCGCGGCGGCTACACCGAGGACGATCCCGACCTGTGGGCCGAGATCAAGGCCAAGGACGCGCTCGTCGTCATGGCCATCGGCCACTGCAGCACCTGCGCGCCGGCCGTGGCGGTGCACTGCATGCATCTCGAGGACATGGGGATCGCCACCGCGCCCCTCGTCACCAACGCCTTCATCGAACTCGTCCGCGCGGTGACGCGCAAGGCGGGCATGCCCGAGCTGCGCTTCACCTTCGTGCCGCACCCCGTGGGCGGCAAGACGGCGCCGGAACTGCGCGAGTACGGCAAGAATGCCTTGGGCGCGCTGGTGTCGAACCTGACGCGCGCGCTCGTCCCCTCCGAGACCCGCACGGGCGCCATGGAGCGCGAAGTGCCGCGGCTCCTCGGCGCGAACAGCGAGGACGAGCTCCACCAGCTCTTCCTCGACGCCGGCTGGACCGACGGCCTGCCGGTGGTGCTCCCCACCGAGGCGCGCGTGGCGGCGATGCTGAAAGGCACGCGCCGCGAGCCGGCGGAGCCGGTGGGCAAGATGCGCCCGACCGAGACGCAGGAGGACTGGACCTACAACGTCGAGCAGGTCGCGGTGAACGCCGTGATGGCCGGCGCGCGGCCCGACTGCCTGCCGGTGATCCTCGCGCTCGCCGCGTCGGAGATCACGGCGCTGCACAGCTCCACCAGTTCCTTCGCGGCGATGGCCGTGGTCAACGGCCCGATCCGCCAGGAGATCCGCATGAACGCGGGCATTGGCGCGCTCGGGCCCTTCAACCAGGCCAACGCCACCATCGGCCGCGCCTGGGGGCTGCTGTCGCGCAACCTCGGCGGCGGCGCGGTGCCGGACATCACCTACCTCGGCTCGCAGGGCAATCCGCTCAACTACGCCAA
>CAZOIB010000077.1:0-1736 GCA_964579785.1 uncultured Lysobacter sp.
GGAGTCGCTGGCGGACCGACCGGACGGCAAGCTGATCCTGGTTTCCGCGATCAGCCCCACGCCGGCCGGCGAAGGCAAGACCACCACCACCGTCGGCCTGGCCGACGCGCTGAACCGCATCGGCCACCGCGCGATGGTGTGCCTGCGCGAGCCGTCGATCGGGCCGGTGTTCGGCATGAAAGGGGGCGCTGCCGGCGGCGGCTACGCGCAGGTGGTCCCGATGGAGGACATCAACCTGCACTTCACCGGCGACTTCAACGCCATCGCCCTCGCCAACAACCTGCTGGCCGCGATGATCGACAACCACATCAACCACGGCAACGACCTCGGCTTCGATGTCCGCCGCATCGCGTGGAAGCGCGTCATGGACATGAACGACCGGGCGCTGCGCCAGATCACCGTCGCCCTGGGCGGTCCCGCCAACGGCTTCCCGCGCGAGGACGGCTTCGACATCGTGGTCGCCTCCGAGGTGATGGCGATCTTCTGCCTGTCCACGTCGATCAAGGACTTGAAGGAGCGCCTGGGCAACATCGTGTGCGGCTACACGCGGGACCAGAAGCCGATCCTCGCCCGGGAGCTCAAGACCCACGGCGCCATGGCGGCCCTCCTCAAGGACGCCCTTGCCCCGAACCTCGTGCAGACCCTCGAGCATTCGCCCGCGTTCATCCACGGCGGCCCCTTCGCCAACATCGCCCACGGCTGCAACTCGGTGCTCGCCACGCAGACGGCGCTCAAGCTCGGCGACTACGTCGTGACGGAAGCGGGGTTCGGCGCGGACCTCGGCGCGGAGAAGTTCATCGACATCAAGTGCCGCAAGGCCGGGCTGCGGCCTTCGGCCGTTGTGCTGGTGGCAACGATCCGCGCGCTCAAGTACCACGGCGGCATCGACGTGAAGGAACTGGGCAAGCCCAACCTCTCTGCGCTCGAAAAGGGCATCACCAACATCGAGCGGCACGTGAACAACATCCGCAACAACTACGGCCTGCCCTGCGTGGTGTCAATAAACCACCGCACCGAGGACACCGACGCGGAAGTAAAGCTCCTCATGGACAAGCTCGCCCACCACGGCGCCAGGGTCGTGCTGGCGCGCCACTGGGCCGATGGCGGCAAGGGCGCGGCCGACGTCGCCCGCGAGGTGGTCAAGATGTGCGAGTCCCCGAACGACTTCAAGTACGTGTACGAGGACAGCGACACGCTCTGGGACAAGATGAAGGCGATCGCCACCAAGATCTACGGCGCCTCCGACATCACGGCGGACTCCAAGGTGCGCGCACAGATCAAGCGCCTGCAGGAGTCCGGATACGGCCACTACCCGGTCTGCGTGGCGAAGACGCAGTACTCCTTCTCGACCGATCCGCAGCTGCGCGGCGCCCCGTCCGGGCACGTGGTGAACGTGCGCGAGGTGCGCCTGGCCGCGGGCGCGGAGTTCGTCGTCATGATCTGCGGCGACATCATGACCATGCCCGGCCTGCCCAAGGTGCCGTCGGCCTGTTCCATCGACGTGGCGGACGACGGGAAGATCATCGGCCTCTTCTAGGCCCGGCTCCCGGAAAGGGGTCGCGTTGCCTTGCACGACCGTCGTGCAGGGTATCGCGACCCCTTTTCACTATAATCGGGGTCATGGAAGCCATCGGGAAGTACCAGGTCGTGCGCGAACTCGGCAAGGGCGCGACCGGCAAGGTGTACCTGGCCACCGACCCCTTCGCCCAGCGCGAGGTCGCCATCAAGGTGGCATT
>CAZOIB010000078.1:0-1783 GCA_964579785.1 uncultured Lysobacter sp.
TCGCCCTCCCCGAACGGCCTCGGCTACGCGCGCATCCCCGGACTCTTCGATGCCGCGCAGCGCGACGGCTGGAAGCGCGTCACCGATGGCGTGCATCGCGCGGGCGGCAGGATCTTTGTGCAGCTGATGCACACCGGGCGCGTGGGGCATCCCGCGAACCTGGCTCCCGGCGCCAGGATCGTCGCGCCCTCCGCCATCGCCGCCCCCGGCGAGATGTGGACGGACGGCGCGGGCATGCAGCCGCATCCGGTGCCGGAAGCCATGAACGAGGCGGACATCGCGCAGGCGATCGCCGAATATGCCGCTTCTGCCCGGCTCGCCATCGCGGCGGGCTTCGACGGAGTCGAGTTGCACGCCGCCAACGGCTACCTCATGGACCAGTTCCTCAACACGGCTTCCAACCAGCGCACCGACCGCTGGGGCGGCAGCATCGCGAACCGCATCCGCTTCGCGGTGGAAGTGGCGCGGGCGGCGGTCGGCGCCATCGGCGCCGGGCGCATCGGCATGCGCATCTCCCCGCATGGCGTTTTCAACGGCATGGCGCCGGATGCGGAAATGGATGCGTTGTACCTGCGCCTCGTGGCGGAATTGAACACGCTCGGCGTGGCCTGCGTGCACGTGGTGGACCACAGCTCGATGGGGGCGCCGGAGGTGAGCCCTGCGCTCAAGTCGGCAATCCGCACGACGTTCAAGGGAAGGTACATCCTCTCCGGCGGCTACGAAGCGGCGCGTGCCAATGCCGACCTCGATGCGGGTCGCGGCGACCTCGTCGCGTTCGGGCGTCCGTTCATTGCCAATCCCGACCTGGTGCAGAGGCTGCGCAGCGGCGCCGCGCTTGCCGCACCGGATTCGACGACTTTCTACACGCCGGGCGAGCGCGGATACACTGACTACCCCCTGGCCCTCGCGGCCTGAGGCGTGTCCTCCCCAGCCAACCGGCCGATCATCGTGACCCGCATACTCGTCTTCGCCGGCAGCGCCCGGCGCGACTCGCTGAACAAGAAGCTCGCCCGGGCGGCGGCGCAGTCCGCACGCGAGGCCGGCGCAAGCGCGACGTTCGTCGACCTCGACGATTACCCGATCCCGCTCTACCACGGCGATCTCGAGGCCGCCTCCGGCATGCCGGAGAATGCGCGGAAGCTGCGCGAGATCTTCCTGGCCCACGACGCGCTGCTGATCGCCTCGCCCGAGAACAACGCCTCGATGACCGCGCTCCTCAAGAACACCATCGACTGGCTTTCGCGGGACGTCGGCGACGGGAAGGGGGACTCGTCCGGCCTCGCGCCGTGGCGCGGCAAGGTCGCCGGGCTGCTCGCCGCGTCCCCGGGCGGCTTCGGCGGCATCCGCGCCCTGCCGCACCTGCGCCAGGTGCTTGCCACGCTCGGCGTCACGGTGCTCGGCACCCAGGTCGCCGTTCCGAAGGCGCACGAAGCGTTCACGGCCGATGGCGCCATTGCGGACGAGCGCGTGGCAAAATCCGTGCGGGCGCTTGCAGCCGCCGTCACCGACACGAGCCGCAAGCTCAAGATCGACTTTTCGGAGAAATGAATGGCCGTCATCGAACTTACCAAGGAAAACTTCGAGCAGGTGGTGACCTCCAGCCCGACGGTGATCGTCGACTACTGGGCGCCGTGGTGCGGCCCGTGCCGCGGCTTCGCGCCGGTGTTCGAGAAGGTCTCCGAGATGCATCCCGACGTCGTCTTCGCCAAGGTCAACACGGACGAGGAGCAGGAGATCGCCGCGCACTTCCAGATCCGCTCCATACCCACGCTGATGGTGTTCC
>CAZOIB010000079.1:0-11056 GCA_964579785.1 uncultured Lysobacter sp.
CAACGCGCAGAGGGCAGTGCCGCTGGAAGCCGACGCGGTGATGCGCGAGGCGCTCATCGTTTCCGCGCTCGAAAGTGCCGCGAAGGCGGAGGAAATCGGGCTTCCGGGCGACCGCATCATCCTGTCGTGCAAGGTCTCGGCGGTGCAGGACCTGATCGGTGTCTACCGCAGCCTTGCCGCGCGCTGCGACTACCCGCTGCACCTGGGCCTCACCGAGGCGGGCATGGGCTCCAGGGGCATCGTCGCCTCGACCGCGGCGATGGGCGTGCTCCTGCAGGAAGGCATCGGCGACACGATCCGCGTCTCCCTCACGCCCGAGCCCGGCGGCGACCGCACGCGCGAGGTGATCGTCGCGCAGGAGATCCTGCAGACGATGGGCCTGCGCTCGTTCACGCCGCAGGTTTCCGCGTGCCCCGGCTGCGGGCGCACCACGAGCACCTTCTTCCAGGAACTGGCCGACAAGATCCAGTCCTACCTGCGCGGCCAGATGCCGGTGTGGCGCGCGCAGTACCCGGGCGTGGAGGAGATGCACGTGGCGGTCATGGGCTGCGTGGTGAACGGACCGGGCGAATCGAAGCTCGCCGACATCGGCATCTCGCTGCCCGGCTCCGGCGAGAAGCCGGTGGCGCCGGTGTTCGTCGACGGCGAGAAGACGGTCACGCTGAAGGGCGAGCGCATCGCCGAGGAGTTCCAGGCGATCGTCGAGGAGTACGTGCGCACGCGTTACGCGCCCGGAGCTGCGGCGCGCGGCACGCAACGCAAGAAGACGATCCCGCTGCAACCCGTCCAGTCATGAGCCACGCAAGCGACACCGGAGCGCCATGAGTCGGAAAATCCAGGCGATCCGGGGCATGGAGGATCTCCTCCCCGATGCGTCCCCGCTGTGGGAGCAGCTCGAGGACGCGTGCCGCGCAGTCTTCCGCCAGTACGGCTACCGCAACATGCGCACGCCCATCGTCGAGCCCACGGCGCTCTTCGTGCGCGGCATCGGCGAGGTGACCGACATCGTCGAGAAGGAGATGTACACCTTCCCGGACCGCAACGGCGACAGCATGACGCTGCGTCCCGAGGCCACGGCCGGCATCGTGCGCGCCGCCATCGAGCACAACTTCCTCTACAACGGGCCGCTGCGGGTGTGGACCTCGGGCGCGATGTTCCGCTACGAGCGGCCGCAGAAGGGCCGGAGCCGCCAGTTCCACCAGTACGACGTGGAGGCGCTCGGCTTCGACGGGCCCGACGTGGACGCCGAGCAGATCGTGATGCTCGCGCGGCTGTGGAAGGCGCTCGGCATCGGCCCCGTCGCGCTGCAGGTGAACTCCATCGGCGACTGGACCGACCGCCTGGCGCACCGCGAGAAACTCGCGGACTACCTCCACCAGCACGCGGACCTGCTCGACGAGGACTCGCGGCGGCGGCTGCACGCCAACCCGCTGCGCATCCTGGACTCCAAGAACCCGGCCATGCAGGCGATGATCGACGGCGCGCCGAAGCTGCTCGACCATCTCGGCGACGATGCCGCGCGCCATTTCGACGAGCTGCGGCGCCTCCTGGACCTCGCAGGCGTCGCGTTCACGGTGAACCCGCGCCTGGTGCGCGGCATGGACTACTACAACCGCACCGTGTTCGAGTGGGTCTCTGACCGCATCGGCGCCCAGTCCACCATCGCCGGAGGCGGCCGCTACGACGGACTCTTCGCGATGCTCGGCGGCAAGCCCACGCCGGCGTGCGGATTCGGTCTCGGCATGGAACGCGTCATCCTCGCCATGCAGGCCTGCGGCCACGGCGCCGCGCAGGAGCCGGACGCCTACATCGTCCATGCCGGCGCGACGGCGGCCGGCGAGGCATGGCGGGTGGCCGAGCGCGTGCGCGACGCGGGGCTCGCCTGCGTGCTCGGCGCCGGCGGCAGCTTCAAGTCGCAGATGAAGAAGGCCGACGCGAGCGGCGCCCGCTTCGCTATAATCTTGGGCGACGACGAGATCGCCGCCGGCAAGCTCACCCTGAAGGCCCTGCGCGGCGCGGGCGAGCAAAGCCTCGTCACCCCCGAAGAGGCGCTCTCGCGCCTACGCCCCGCCTCCTGAAGGCCTCCCGCATCCCTCAATCCGGAACACGACCCATGGCAGGATCCTACGACTTCGAAGAGCAGGAACAGCTTGCAGCGCTGCAGCACTGGTGGGAGGACAACGCCCGCTTCGTCTACGCGGCGGTGGCCGCCCTGGTCCTGTCCGTGGGCGGCTGGAAAGGCTGGCAATACTGGTCGCAGGTCCAGAGCGAGGACGCGGCCGCGATGGTGGCGGAACTGCCCAAGCTGCGCGGCGACGCGAAGAAGACCGGCGACATCGCCCAGGCGATCATCGACAAGCACCCGCGCTCCTTCTTCGCCTCCGAGGCGGCGCTCGTCTCCGCGCAGGCGAGCTTCGAGGCCGGGGACCTCGCGAGCGCGCAGGCGCGCCTCGAATGGGTCATGAAGAGCGGCCGCGAGGAGCATCGCGGCATCGCGCGCATCCGCCTGGCGGCGGTCCTCCTCGACCTGAAGAAGTATCCGGAGGCGCTGGAGCTCCTCGACGGCAACAAGGACGAGGCGTGGGCCGCGCTGGCCGCGGACCTGAAGGGCGACATCCTCTTCGCGCAGGGGCGCAACGACGAGGCGCGCGCCTCCTACAAGCTCGCCCTCGAGAAGGCCGACCCGCGCAGCCCGATCCGCTCCCTCACGGAACTCAAGCTCGGCGCGCTGGGAGGCGCCCAGTGAGGGCGGCCGGCCGCGCGCTTGCCCTGGGGGGCGCGCTGGCGCTGGCCGGCTGCAGCTACATTCCCTGGCTCCAGGACGATGCGAAGAAGCCGGCCCCGCTGGCGGAGTTCAGCGCGCAGGTGACGCCCACCCTGGCGTGGAGCGCCCCCGTCGGCAAGGCGAACGACTACCGCTTCGTCCCCAAGGTCGACGGCACGCGCATCTTCGCCGCCGCGGCCGACGGCACGGTGACGATCCTCGACGCGGCCAACGGCGCCGTGGTCACCCGCGTCGACACCAAGCGCGCGCTCTCCGGCGGCGCCTGGGGCGAGGGCGACACCTTCATCGTCGGCACGATCAAGGGCCAGGTGGCGGCATTCGACACGGCCGGCAAGGAAAAGTGGGTGGCCCAGGTCGGCGGCGAGGTGCTGGCACCCGCCGTCCCCGCGGGCAAGAACGTCATCGTGCGCACGGCCGACGGGCGCATCTTCGCGCTCGCGGCGGCGGACGGGAAGCGACTATGGGTCTACCAGCGCACCACGCCGGCGCTCCTGCTGCGCGCGGAAGCCGGCGTGCACGTGACGCCGACCGCCGTCGTGGTGGGCTATCCGGGCGGCAAGTTGATCGCGCTGGACCTGGACGACGGCAAGCTCACCTGGGAGGTGACCGTGAGCCTGCCGCGCGGCTCCACCGAGCTGGAGCGGGTGGCCGACGTGGCCGGCGTGCCGCTGGTGGATGGCGGGCGCATCTGCGCCGCCGCCTTCCAGGGCAAGGTCGCGTGTTTCGAGATCCAGGGCGGCAGTACCGTCTGGGCCCGCGACATCTCGAGCGCGACCGGCATCGCCATGGACGATCGCGGCCTCTACCTCTCCGACGACAAGGACAACGTGCACGCCCTGGACCGCGACAGCGGCGCCTCGCGCTGGAAGCAGGACAAGTTCGCGCGCCGCAAGATGTCCACGCCGGTCATCTTCGACGGCAAGGTGGTGGTGGGCGATTCGCTCGGCTTCCTGCACGTCCTTTCCCGCGACAACGGCGCCATCATCGGCCGGCTCGCGCTCGACGGCAGCGCGGTCAACGCAATGGTCGTCACGAAGGCGGGAGTGCTCGTGCAGACCGCCGGCGGAATGCTCGCACTCGTGCGCCTCTGAGGCGGCTGGCCTCCTTTGAGCACCGCTTCGAAAATGGGCATGATCGTGTCGGCCAGCGCGCCCCTACCCGCTCCACTCTTCGAGAGTCCGAGTCCGGGGCGCCCATGAAACCCACCGTCGTCCTCGTCGGCCGGCCGAACGTCGGCAAGTCGACGCTCTTCAACCGGCTCACGCGCTCGCGCGACGCGCTCGTGCACGACATGCCGGGCCTCACGCGCGACCGGCACTACGGCCGCGGGCGGATGGGCGAGAAGCCGTTCATCGTGGTCGATACCGGCGGCTTCGAGCCGGTGGCCAAGGACGGCATCCTTTCCGAGATGGCGCACCAGGCGCAGGAGGCGATCTCGGAAGCCGACGTCGTCATCTTCGTGGTGGACGGGCGCGCCGGCCTCGCCCCCCAGGACAAGCGCATCGCCAACCTGCTGCGCGAACGCGGGGCTCCGGTGTGGCTCGCGGTCAACAAGACGGAGGGCATGCAGGAGGCGCTGGTGACGGCCGAGTTCCACGAGCTCGCCCTCGGCACCCCGCATGCGATCTCCGCGGAACACGGCGAGGGCGTGCGCCAGCTCGTGGAGGATGCGCTGGCTGCCTTCCCCGTGGAGAAGGAGGACGCCGACGCCGAGCCGGACCACCCGCGCGTGGCCATCGTCGGGCGGCCCAACGTCGGCAAGTCCACGCTGGTGAACCAGGTGCTGGGCGAGGAGCGCATGATCGCCTTCGACCAGCCGGGCACGACGCGCGACGCGATCGAGGTCGAGGCGACCTGGCAGGGGCGCCCCTACACCATCGTCGACACCGCCGGGATCCGCCGCAAGGGCAAGGTGTTCGAGTCGGTGGAGAAGTTCTCCGTGGTGAAGACGCTGCAGGCCATCGAGCGGGCGAACGTGGTGGTGCTCGTGGTGGACGCGGCGCAGGACATCTCGGAGCAGGACGCGCACATCGCCGGCTACATCCTCGAGGCGGGCCGGGCGCTCGCGGTGGCGGTGAACAAGTGGGACGCCGTCGACGCCCAGGAGCGTAAGGAAGCCAAGACGGACCTCGAGAGGAAGCTCTCGTTCCTCGACTTTGCCGAGTTCGTGCCGATCTCCGCGCTGAAGGGCACCGGACTCAAGGCGCTCTTCCAGGCGGTGGACCGGGCCTTCGCCGCGGCCATGGCCAAGCTGTCGACGCCGAAACTCACCCGGGCGCTGCAGGCGGCCATCGAGAAGCAGCAACCGCCGCTCGCCGGCAAGATCCGGCCCAAGCTGCGCTACGCCCATCAGGGCGGCTCCAATCCCCCCGTCGTGGTCATCCACGGCACCTCGGTCGCCGCGATCAAGGACGGCTACCGCCGCTACCTCGAGAACACCTTCGTCAAGGTCTTCAAGTTGAAAGGCACGCCCCTGCGCGTCGAACTGCGCCAGGGCGCCAACCCCTACGCCGACAAGAAGCGCTCCATCCTCACCCCCCGCCAGGAAGACAAGAGGCGCCGCGAAAAGCGCCATCAAAAGAAGAAGTTCAGCTGAGGTACCAGGTACATGTACCTGGTACTTGTACCTGGTACGGAACTCGGCGCGGGCGGGGGTGTCTGTTGCGAAGTGGATAAATGCGGCGCTTTCCGATAGAGTCGACCGGCTGCAGCATGTCCCGGACCGGCAGCCTTGCATCCATAAGCCGGACCGGAAAGAAAACCCGAAGAGAAAAGGGGTAACACCATGAGCAACAAGGGACAATTGCTTCAGGATCCTTTCCTGAACATCCTGCGCAAGGAACACGTGCCGGTCTCGATCTACCTGGTCAACGGCATCAAGCTGCAGGGCCAGATCGAGTCGTTCGACCAGTACGTCGTCCTCCTCAAGAACACCGTGACGCAGATGGTCTACAAGCACGCCATTTCCACGGTGGTACCGGCGCGGCCGGTTTCGGTCCCCTCCGAACATTCCCCGGAATCCTGACCCCCCCGCCCGCGGGCGGGAACACGCGATCCTCGTCTGCCTGCAAATCGGCAAGCGGGCCGATGCCGATCGCGCGGAGGAAGCCGCGAGCCTGATCGAGAGCGCCGGCGCGCAGGTCGCCGAGGTCATCAACGGCCGCCGCGACCGTCCCGACTCCGCGACCTACGCCGGGTCCGGCAAGGTGCAGGAAATCCTCATGGCCTGCCGCCTGCACGGCGCGCGCACGGTGGTCTTCGACCACGAGCTCACCGCCGTCCAGGTCCGCAACCTCGAGCGGGCGCTGTCCGAGGAGGGGCCGGCCGTGCAGGTCTACGACCGCACCGACCTGATCCTCAACATCTTCGCGCAGCGCGCCCGCAGCCACGAAGGCAAGCTGCAGGTGGAGCTCGCGCGCCTCGAGCACCTCTCCACGCGGCTGGTGCGCGGCTGGACCCACCTCGAGCGCCAGCGCGGGGGGCTCTCGAAAACGGGCGGCCCGGGCGAGAAGCAGATCGAGCTGGACCGCCGCCTCATCGGCGAGCGCGTGAAGAAGCTCAAGGAGCGCCTGAAGAAGGTGACCCGCACCCGCGCCACGCAGCGCGCCGCCCGCACCCGCTCCGGGATGCTGCGCGTCTCGATCGTGGGCTACACCAACGCCGGCAAGTCCACGCTCTTCAACCGCCTCACGCGCGCCGACTCGCTGGTGGCCGACAAGCTCTTCGCGACCTTGGACCCCACCACCCGCCGCCTGCACCTGGGCGAGGGCGTGAGTGCCGCCATTTCCGATACCGTCGGGTTCGTGCGCGACCTGCCGCATGGCCTCGTGGCGGCGTTCCGCGCCACGCTGGAGGAGACCGTGCAGGCAGACCTCCTGCTGCACGTCGTGGACGCCTCCAACCCCCGCCACGACGAGCAGATCGACGCGGTGAACGTCGTGCTGGCCGAGATCGGCGCATCCGACATCCCGCAGGTCGTGGTCTGGAACAAGATCGACCTGGTCGCCGGACTGCAACCGGAAGTCGTCCGCGATCCTTGTGGTAACATCTTGAATATCAAGGCGAGTGCTGTTTCCGGCGCCGGCGTCGACGCAATCCGGGTGGCCTTGGCCGAAGTCGCCCGGGCCACGAATCCGCGTGCACTCGCCCCGGCCGCCTGAATGACGCCCCTCGCCCGGCATTGAAACGGCCAACGCGGCCCGCATTTCCCCTTCGTCCCCACCTCCCGCCCCAAGAACACACCGCATGCCTCCCAACGATCCCCAGTGGGGAAAGCGCAACAACGACGGCCCGCCGGATCTCGACGAGATCCTGAAGAAGCTGAACCAGAAGCTCGCGGGACTTTTCGGCCGCCGCCCGTCGGGTCCGTCCGAGCCCGAGCCGCCGTATTCCGGGCCCAGCGCCGCCTTCTTCGGCGGGTCGATCGCCTTCATCGTCATCCTCATCCTCGGCGTGTGGCTCGCGAGCGGCTTCTACATCGTCGAGGAAGGCCGGCGCGGCGTCGTGCTGCGGCTGGGCAAGTACATCGAGACCACCATGCCGGGCCCGCGCTGGCACGTCCCGTTCCCCATCGAGAGCGTGGAAGTGGTTAACGTCTCGGGCGTGCGCACCGTCGAGGTGGGCTACCGCGGCACCCCCAAGAACAAGCAGCCGGCGGAGGCGCTGATGCTGACCGACGACGAGAACATCGTCGACGTGCAGTTCGCCATCCAGTACACGCTCAAGGGCCCCGAGGACTATCTCTTCACCAACCGCAACCCGGACGACAACGTGCTCCAGGCCGCGGAGACCGCGATCCGCGAGGTGGTGGGAAAGAGCAAGATGGATTTCGTCCTGAGCCAGGGCCGCACCGAAGTCGCCTCGCGAGTGAAGGTGCTGATGCAGCAGATCCTCGACCGCTACAAGACCGGCATCAACATCACGACGGTCAACCTGCAGAACGTGCAGGCCCCGGAGCAGGTGATCGCCGCCTTCGAGGACGTGGTGCGCGCCGGGCAGGACCGCGAGCGCTTCAAGAACGAGGGCCAGGCCTACGCCAACAACGTCGTGCCCAACGCCCGAGGCGTCGCCGCGCGCCTGACCGAGGAGGCCAACGGCTACAAGCAGACGGCGATCGCCACCTCGCAGGGCGATGCGTCGCGCTTCCGCCAGATACTCGCCGAGTACGAGAAGGCGCCGCAGGTCACGCGCGAGCGCCTCTACCTCGAGTCGATGCAGCAGATCCTCTCCAACACCACCAAGGTCATCGTCGACCAGAAGGGCGGCCAGAACCTGCTCTACCTGCCGCTCGACAAGCTGATGCAGATGACCTCCCAGCAGGGCGCGACGGTTTCCGCGCAGGGTTCGGACCAGCCGTTGCCGCGCATGGTCTCCCCCGCCGAGACACCCGCCGCCGCCCCGGCTGCCGCCGACACGCGTGGCCGCGATGCGCTGCGCTCCCGCGACCGATAAGGGGCCGACATGAACCGCTCCGCCGCCGCATTCCTCGTTTCCGCCGTCGTGGCGCTGCTCGTCCTGTCGATGAGCCTCTACACCGTCGACCAGCGCAAGGCCGCCATCAAGTTCCAGCTGGGCGAGGTCGTCTCGATGGAGACCACGCCGGGCCTCTACTTCATGGTGCCGCTGCTGCAGAACGTGCGCCTGTTCGACACGCGCATCCAGACCTACGACACCAAGGACGCGGAGCGCTTCCTCACCGCGGAGAACAAGAACGTCCTCGTCGACTCGTTCGTGAAATGGCGCGTGATCGACGTGCGCCAGTACTACGTTTCCGTGCGCGGCGACCCCGTCGCGGCCGAGGCGCGCATCTCGCAGACGGTGAACGACGCGCTGCGCGCCGAGTTCGCCAAGCGCACCGTGCACGACGTGGTCTCCGGCGAGCGCGAGAAGATCATGGAGACGGTGGCCGAGAAGGTCGACAAGGACGTGAAGAACATCGGCGTGGAGGTCGTGGACGTGCGCCTGAAGCGCGTCGACCTCGTGCCGGAGATCTCTTCCGACGTCTATCGCCGCATGGAGTCGGAGAGAAAGCGCGTCGCCAACGAACTGCGCTCCACCGGCTCCGCCGAGGGCGAGAAGATCAAGGCCGACGCCGACCGCCAGAAGCAGGTGATCGTGGCCGAAGCCTACCGCGACGCGCAGCGCATCAAGGGCGAGGGCGACGCGCAGGCCGCGCGCATCTACGCCGAGGCGTACGGGCGCAATGCCGAGTTCTACAGCTTCTACCGCAGCCTCGAGGCCTACCGGGCGGCGCTGCGCAACAAGGGCGACGTGATGCTGCTCGAGCCCAACTCGGACTTCTTCAAGTACCTGAAGAACCCGAACCGCGGGAAGTAGGGTTCGAGGGCGGTGACGGAAGTCCTGTTCGCCGGATTCGCGCTGATGCTCGTGATCGAGGGAATCCTGCCGTTCCTGGCGCCGAAACTGTGGCGCGAGACCTTCCGCAGCCTGATCGAGCTGAAGGACGGGCAGCTGCGCTTCGCGGGCCTGGCCTCCATGTTTGCGGGGCTCGTCCTGCTGGCCTTCTTCACATGACCCTCACCCCTGACCCCTCTCCCAAGGGAGAGGGGAACCACCGATGAGACGCTGGATCCTGCCCGAGCACATCGAGGACATCCTGCCCGCCGAGGCGCGGACGGTGGAGCGGCTGCGCCGCGCCATCCTCGACCTGTTCGCCGCGCACGGCTACGAGCTGGTGCAGCCGCCGCTGCTCGAATACACGGAATCGCTCCTCTCCGGCACCGGCCGCGACCTGGACCTCGCCACCTTCCGGCTGGTCGACAGGCTCTCGGGCCGGCAGCTGGGCGTGCGCGCGGACCACACGCCGCAGGTCGCCCGCATCGACGCGCACCTCCTGAATCGCGCGGGAGTGACGCGGCTCGCCTACTGCGGAAGCGTGCTGCACACCCTGCCTGCCGGCATGACCACGACGCGCGAGCCGATCCAGATCGGCGCCGAGCTCTACGGCCACGCCGGACTGGAGGCGGACCTGGAAGTGCTGCGGCTCATGTCGCGGGCGCTCGCCAGCGCCGGGCTGGCGAAGCTGCACCTGGACATCGGCCACCCGCGCATCTACCGGGCGCTCGTCGAGGGCGCCAGCCTCGAGCGCGAGGACATCGAGGCGCTCTTCCATGCCGTGCTGCAGAAGGACGCGCCGTCGGTGCTGGCGATGCGGGCGGCGCTGGGGGAGGAGCGCGCGGAGGCGATCGCGCGGCTGACACGCTTGAATGGCGATGCCGGCGTGCTCGAGGAGGCGCGCAAGGCATTGCCCAAGAATCCCGTCATCGCGCAGTCGCTGGACGAGCTGGCGCGCCTCGCGCGCGAGGCGGCGGCGCCCGGCCTGGAGGTCAGCATCGACCTCGCGGAACTGGGCGGATTCAACTACGAAAGCGGCGTGGTGTTCGCGGCGTTCGCGCCGGCCTCGCCCGATGCGCTGGCGCGCGGCGGCCGCTACGACGAGGTCGGGCGCTCCTTCGGGCGCGCGCGGCCCGCCACCGGCTTCACCATGGACCTGCGGCGCATCGCGGCGCTGGCCGGGCCGACGCCGCAGCGCGCCGGCATCCTCGCGCCCTGCGTGGCGGACCGGGCGCTGGACGACGAAGTGGCGCGGCTGCGCGACGCCGGCGAGGTCGTCATCGCGGATCTGCCGGGGCACGCGGACGCGCGCGCCGAACTGGGCTGCGACCGGATACTCGAATCCAAGGGAGGCCGCTGGACGGTCGTCCCCCTGAAAGGCAACTGAAGATGGCAAAGAACGTCGTGGTGATCGGCACGCAGTGGGGCGACGAGGGCAAGGGCAAGATCGTCGACTGGCTCACGGACCACTGCGAGGCGGTGGTGCGCTTCCAGGGCGGCCACAACGCCGGGCACACGCTGGTGATCGGCGGCAAGAAGACCATCGTGCGGCTGATTCCCTCGGGGATCATGCATCCGCGCGTCAAGTGCTTCATCGGCAACGGCGTCGTCGTCTCGCCGCGGGCGATCTCGGACGAGATCGCGGAGCTGGAGACGGCCGGCCTCGACGTGCGCGGGCGCCTGCGCATCTCGGAGGCGTGCCCGCTGATCCTGCCGCACCACGTGGCGCTGGATGCGGCGCGCGAGCGGGCCAAGGGCGAGGCGAAGATCGGCACCACGGGGCGCGGCATCGGCCCGGCCTACGAGGACAAGGTGGCGCGGCGCGCGATCCGCGTGCAGGACCTCTACGCCCGCGAGCGCTTCGCCGCCAAGCTGGGCGAGGTGCTCGACTATCACAACTTCGTGCTCAAGAACTAC
>CAZOIB010000080.1:0-12426 GCA_964579785.1 uncultured Lysobacter sp.
GAGCGGCGCCTTGCGCGGGCGAGGCGGGGGTCGTGGGCGCGGCGGCGGGCGCGGCTTCCTTCTGCGTGGGGGCCGGGCGCTGCTTGCCGAGGTTGCTGCCGCCGCCGAAGCGCTTGGCGGCATCGGCATTGCCCGCCACGAGGGCGAGGGCGAGGACAGCGGCGGAGAGAATCAGGGAGATCTTCAAGGTCGTTTCCTCAGGTAATCGTGCGGCAGCCAGTATAGCCGCTCACGCGACCTTGACCTCGATCCTTCTCGGCTGCGCGTGCTCCGCCTTGGGGATGCGCAGCTTCAGCACGCCGTGCTCGAACCCGGCGTCGACCTTGGCGGCGTCGAGTTCCCGGGACAGGGTGAAGACGCGGCGGTAGCGCGCGAGCGCCACCTCGACGTGCGTGGCATCCAGGCCCTCCGGCGTCGGGAGCGAGATCTCGCCCTCGATGCTGAGCGTATCCCCCTCGACGTGCACGTCGAGGCGGTCCTTGGGAACGCCGGGAAGGTCGGCATAAAGGGTGATGCCGGAGACGTCCTCGATCACGTTCACGGGCGGCGTGAGGGTGGCATCGGCCGGCGCATCCGCGGCTTTGCGGGTGACGGTGGTGGTGTCGTTCATGGCGTGTCCTCCTTACTGGATGGCGATGCGGCGCGGCTGCGCGGCAGCCTTGCGCGGAATGCTCAGGTGCAGCACGCCGTCGCTGTACCGGGCTTGGACGGCACTGGCGTCGACGTCGTCCGGAAGCGTCACCACGCGGCGGAAGCGCCCGGCGAAGCGCTCGTCGATGTGCACCGTGGCCTTCTCGGGGGCCGGCTCGGCCTTGCGTTCGCCGGAAATGGTGAGCACGCCTTTCTCGATCTGGACTTCGAGCCTGGCCGGATCCAGTCCCGGGGCGAAGGTGTAGAGCTCCAGCGACTTGGCCGTGTTGCCGACGTTGATCGCCGGAAAGCCGCCGCGGGCCAGCCCGCGAATGCTGGGGGAGATGTCGAAGGCCTGCGCCATGTCGCGTTGCAGGCGGTCCATTTCGGCGAAGACATCGCGGTGAAACAGCGGGCGGTATGCCATTTGCGTTCCTCCTGTCGGTTGCGGGACGCCCTGGCGGGCGCTTACCCGGCCAAATTGGAGGGGCCGCCGCGCGATTTCAAGGGCTTGAAATCCGGTAAGGCCACCCCAGCAGGAAAGGTGCCTTCCCGGTCGTCGGGGAAGCCGGGCGTCCCTATTCGACCTTCACCCAGGTCATCTCGATGTAGTTGTCGGGGCGGTGGAAGACCGTCACGCCCTTGCGCACCGCCCAGGGGATGACCTGCCGGTGCAAGGGGATGGTGTAGACGTTTGCGCGTGCGTGCGCGAGCGCCTCCTCCATGAGCTTCGCGCGCTTCGCCACGTCCATTTCCACTTCGGAGGCGTCGATCAGGCGGTCGAGCTCGGCATCCCGGAACTTCCCGGAATTGAAGTCGCCTTTGCCCTTGCCGTCGTAGGAGTGCAGGATCGGCCCCAGCACGAGCCCGGGGTCGGTGGGAGCGCCGCCCCAGCCGTAGAGGTGGATCGCGAAGTCGGTCTGGTCCACCTTCTGGAAGAACGGCGCGCGCGGCAGCAAGGCGAGGCTTGTCTTGACGCCCACCTTGGCGAACATGGCGGCCAGCGCCGTGCAGATGCGCTCGTCGTTGACGTAGCGGTTGTTGGGGCAGAGGAGCTGCACCTCGAACCCCTGCGGGTAACCGGCCTCGGCCAGCAGCTTCTTCGCGCGCGCCGGGTCGTGGGGAAACGGGCGCGGTTCGTGCGCAGCCGGGCTGGATATCCTCGCCGGCACCATCGAACCCGTCGGCGCCGAATGCCCGCGCATCACCTGCGCGCGGATCGCCTCCACGTCGATCGCGGCATAGAGCGCCTGGCGCACGCGCAGGTCCTTGAGCGGATTCTTCCCCTTCACGCTCGAATACCGGAGCTCGTCGCGCATCTGTTCCATCACCAGGAAGATGATGCGGTTCTCGGGGCCTTCCAGGATCTTCACCTGCGGGTTCGACTTGAGGCGGGCCACGTCCTGCAGCGGCGGGTCCAGCACGAAGTCGATCTCGCCCGTGACCAGCGCGGCCATGCGCGTGGCGTCCGACTTGATGGGGCGATAGACGATTTCGTCGACGTTGCCTTCGAATCGTCCGGCGGCGATGCCCCACCAGTCGGGATTCTTCCGGAGGGTGGTCTTCGCCTCCGGCTCCCACGACACGAACCGGAACGGCCCGGTGCCGTTGGCGTTGCGCGAGGCGTAGGTGTCCTCGGCGTTCCTGTAGTCCTGCGGCTTCGCTGCGCCGTGCTTCATGGCCCAGGCGCGGCTCATGATCATGATGGTGTTCACGTACTCGAGCAGGATCGGCGCCGGGCCCGGCGTGGCGATCTCCAGGGTATGGTCGTCGATGCGCCGGGGCTTGCCGATGGCCGTTGCGAAGGTCTTGAAGTTGGACGTGGGAAGCTGCGCGCGCTCGATCGAAAACACCACGTCGTCCGCGGTGAAGGGCGTGCCGTCGTGGAACTTCACGCCTCTCCTCAGGTGGAAGCGCCAGGTGTTGGCATTCAACTGTTCCCAGGAGGTCGCGAGCGCGGGCACCAGATTCAGGTTGCGATCACGGGCCGTGAGGCGCTCGAACACGTGCCAGAGGATGGTGGAGTTGATGCCCTCGTTCTGGCCTTGCGGGTCGGCCGTGAGGAAGTCGCCCTGCGAGGACCAGCGGAACGTCCCGGCCCAGGCGGCGGGAGCGGCGAGCAGGACGGCCGCGAGGAGTGCGGCCACGAGCGGGCCGCTGGCGGAGAGAATCGACGGGCAACCGCGCAGGGTTGGGCGCATGGTCAGCGAACCGTAACCCAAAGCGCATGCAGGTGGTTGTTGGCGCGGTGGACGGCCTCCACGTTCGCCCGCGACACCCACGGCGCGATGCGGCGGTGCAGCGGGATGTAGTAGACGTTGTCGTGGATGCGCTGCATGGCCTCGTTGATCAGCGACTGGCGTTTGGCTGCGTCGGTCTCGACCCGGACGCGGTCGATCAGCGCGTCGAGCGACGCGTCCCGGTAGTTGCCCCAGTTCGAGTCGCCGTCGCCCCGCTCGTTGCGGCCGTGGAAGAGCGGCTGCATGAGGAAAATGGCATCGGTTGCCGCCCCTCCCCAGCCGAGCATGTAGAGGCTCGTGTCCATGCGCTGCCCCTTCGCCAGGAACTGGGTGTAGGGGAGCGAGTTCACCTTCATGCGGAAACCCGCGCGCGCGACCATGCCCGCCAGCGCCACGCACAGCTTCTCGCGCGTGTTGAGGCAGTCGAGCGTCACGCCGAAGCCGTCGGGGTAGCCCGCCTCGGCGAGGAGCCTGCGGGAGGCTGCCACGTCGTACGGGTAGCGCCGGTCCAGTTCCTTCGGGACTCCCGCGGCATCCGGATTGGTGAGCACGATGCCCGTGGAGATCGCCATGCCGCGCAGGGTGACGCGATTGAGGGTGTCGTTGTCGATCGCCTGGTAGAGGGCGCGCCGCACGCGCACGTCCTTGAAGGGATTGCGACCCTTGACGTCGCCGTGGAGAAGCTCGCCGCGGGCCTGGTCCATGCCGAGGAAAACGACGGAGTTCTCCGGGCCCTCGTGGATGCGCACCCGGGTATCGCGCCGCAGCGCGGCGAGGTCCTGCGGCGGCGGGTCCTGGACCAGGTCGAGCTCCCCGGAGAGCAGCGCCGCCATGCGCGTCGCGTCGGAGCGGATCGTCGCGAACTCCATCGTCTCGACGTTGCCTTCGAAGAGTCCCTCCTTGTGTCCCCACCAGTCGGGATTGCGCCGGAAGGTGCTCTTCACGTCGGGGACCCGCGACACCAGGATGAAAGGCCCCGTGCCCATGGCGTTGCGGGTGGCGACCGTCTCCTCACGCGCGGCGAAGTTCTGCGCCTTCTCGGCGTTGTGCTTGCGGCACCAGGCACGGCTCATGATCATGATCCCGGAGGCCGTCTCGACCATGACCGGGTTGGGCTGGGCCGTCGTGAACGAAACGGTGTGCGCGTCGATGCGGCGCGGCTCGCCCATGGCATTGGCGAAGGTGCGGAAGTTGGAGGTCGGGCCCTGGGCACGCTTGACCGAGAAGACCACGTCGTCGGCGGTGAAGTCGGCTCCGTCCTGCCACTTGACGCCCTCGCGCAGCCGGAAGACCCAGGTGGTGGGATTAGGCTGCGACCAGCCGGTCGCGAGACCCGGAAGCAGCTCCAGTTTCCTGCCCCGCCGCACCAGCGGTTCGTAGACGTGGAAGTTGATCGCGTTGGTGAGGAGCGCATCCTGCGAGTGCGGGTCGGCGCTCACGTGCTCGCCCTGGCTCGCCCAGCGGAAGTGGGCGGCCTGCGCCGGCACGGTGCAGGACAGGACGGCCAGGGCTGCGGCAAGGACGGCGCGCATGCGCCCAAGACTACATGTGACCACGAACCCGGTTCACGAACCCGGTTCGTGTACCGGGTTCATTTGATCTTTACCCAGGTGGCCTGCAGCCAGTTGTCGGCGCGGTGGATGGCCTCGACGTTGGCCCGTGATGCCCACGGGATCACCTGCAGGTGCAGGGGGATGTGGTAGACCATGTCGTGGTGGTGCTGCATGGCCTTGATGATCGTCTCGAGGCGACGCTTCTCGTCCATGTCGCCCTTGGCCTCGTCGATCAGGGCGTCGAAGGCCGGGTCCCTGACGTTGCCCCAGTTGTAGTCGCCGTCGCCCTTGTCGTTGCGGCTGTGCAGCACCGGCTGCAGCGTGAACATGGCGTCCGTCGTGGCGCCGCCCCAGCCCAGCATGTAGAAGCTGGTGTCGAGCTTCTGCGTCTTCTGGAAGTACTGCGAGCGCGGCATGGCGTTCACCTTCACGGCGATGCCGATCTTGGCGAGCATCCCGGCCACCGCGATGCAGATCTTCTCGTCGTTGATGTAGCGGTTGTTGGGGCAGTCGAGCGTCACCTCGAAGCCGTTCGGGTAGCCCGCCTCGGCCAGCAGCTTCTTCGCCGCGGCCACGTTGTAGGGGTGGCGCCTGTCCATCGATGCCGGGATGCCCATCACCGCCGGATTGGGCAGATTCACGGCCGTGGGCGCGGAGAGCCCGCGCATCACCGCCTTCTGGATGGCGTACACGTCGATCGCCTGGTACATGGCGAGGCGCACGCGCTTGTCCTTGAAGGGGTTCTTGCCCTTCACGCTGGAATAGAGAAGCTCGTCGCGTGCCTGGTCCATGCCGAGGAAGATGACGCGGTTCTCGCGGCCCTCGTAGACCCTGACGGATTTCTCCCGCTTCAGCTTTTCCACGTCCTGCACGGGCGGATCGAGCACGAGATCCAGGTTGCCGGCCAGGAGTGCCGCCATGCGCGTGCCTTCCGACTTCACGGGCGAATACACGATCTCGTCGACATTGCCGGTGAAGTAGCCCTTTTCCCTGAGTCCCCACCAGTTGGGGTTCTTCTTCAGCACCGTCTTCACGTCCGCCTCGCGGGAGACGAGCATGAAGGGGCCCGTGCCCATGGCGTTGCGCGAGGTGTAGGTCTCCTCCTTGTTGGTGAAGTCCTGCGCGCGCTCGGCCTTGTTCTTCTCGCACCAGGCCTTGTTCATGATGAAGAGGCTGTTGGTGAGCATCTGCAGCATCACGGGGTTGGGAACCGGCGTGGTGAACTCCACCGTGTGGTCGTCCACCTTGCGCGGCTCGCCCACCGCATTGCCGTAGACGCGGAAGTTGGATGTCGGGCCCTGGTTGCGCCTGATGGAGAACACCACGTCGTCGGCGGTGAAGTCGGAGCCGTCGTGCCACTTGACGCCCTTGCGCAGCGTGAAGACCCACTTCGTGGGGGCCGTCTGTTTCCAGCCCGTCGCCAGCGCGGGCAGGATCTCCAGCTTCGGGCCCCGGATCAGCAGGCTCTCGTAGACGTGGCCATTGATCGAGTTGGTGAGCAGCTCGTTCTGCGCCATCGGGTCTGCCGTCAGGTAGTCGCCCTGGCTGGACCAGCGCAGCGTCTTGGCGCCGGCGAAGGGGCTCGCGGAGAGCGCGGCGATGAGGATGGCGAGGGCCAGTTTGCTTCGCATGGGAGTCTCCTGTCGCAAGAGCGGGCCATGATACGCGAAGGCCGCGGCGCTATACTTTCCCTCTTGCCCGAGGAGAATTCGCCATGAACGCCGTCGTCGACCGCAAGATTTCCCCGCCCGTGCTGAAGGACTCCGCGCTGTTCCGCGACCGCTGCTACGTCGACGGCGCCTGGCTGGAGGCCGATTCGGGGCGCCGCTTCGACGTGGACAATCCCGCCGACGGTTCGGTCGTGGGCTCGGTGCCGGACATGGGGGCGTCCGAGACGCGTCGCGCCATCGAGGCGGCCGAGCGCGCATTGCCCGCCTGGCGCGCGCTTCCCGCCAAGGAACGCTCGAAGATCGTGCGCAGGTGGTACGAGCTCATCATGGCCCATGCCGACGACCTGGCGCTCCTTCTCACCACGGAGCAGGGCAAGCCCCTCGCCGAAGCCAAGGGCGAGATCGCCTACGGAGCGTCGTTCGTCGAATGGTTCGCGGAGGAGGCCAAGCGCATCTACGGCGACACCATCCCCAGCCCCACCAACGACCGCCGGCTCATCGTCCTGAAGCAGCCGATCGGCGTCTGCGCCGCGATCACGCCGTGGAATTTCCCGAACGCGATGATCACCCGCAAGATGGCCCCGGGGCTCGCGGTGGGCTGCACCTTCGTGCTGAAGCCCGCCGAGCAGACGCCGTTCTCGGCGCTGGCCCTGGCGGAACTCGCCGAGCGCGCCGGCTTCCCCAAGGGTGTGATCAACATCGTGACCGGAGACGCGCCGGCGATCGGCAAGGAACTTTGCGCCAGCCCGGTCGTGAAGAAGGTGACGTTCACCGGTTCCACCGAGGTCGGCCGCATCCTCATGCGCCAGAGCGCGGACACGGTGAAGAAGATGTCGCTGGAGCTGGGCGGCAACGCGCCGTTCATCGTCTTCGACGACGCCGACCTCGATGCGGCGGCGGACGGGGCGCTGGCGTCCAAGTACCGCAATGCCGGGCAGACCTGCGTGTGCGCCAACCGCATCTACGTCCAGGACGGCGTCTACGACGCCTTCGCGGCGAAGCTCGCGGAGAAGATGAAGACGCTCAAGGTCGGCAAGGGCACGGAAGCCGGCGTGAACCTCGGCCCCCTCATCGACGCGCCAGGCCTCGCCAAGGTGGAGGAGCATG
This sequence comes from uncultured Lysobacter sp., assembly GCA_964579785.1. Lineage (GTDB taxonomy): Bacteria > Pseudomonadota > Gammaproteobacteria > Burkholderiales > Usitatibacteraceae > FEB-7. The sequence continues at coordinate 7,201 of CAZOIB010000080.1, forward strand.
TCGCGGATGCCGTCGCCAAGGGCGCAAAGATCGTGGTCGGCGGCAAGCGCTCCGCGCTGGGCGGCCGCTTCTACGAGCCGACGCTGCTCACGGGAGTCACGCCGGCGATGAAGGTCTCGAACGAGGAGACCTTCGGCCCGGTGGCGCCGCTCTTCCGCTTCGCGGACGAGGCGGAGGCGCTCAAGCTCGCCAATGCGACTGAGTTCGGCCTGGCCGCCTACTTCTACTCGCGCGACGTCGGCCGCGTCTTCCGCGTGGCGGAAGGCATCGAGTCGGGGATCGTGGGCGTGAACACCGGCATCATCTCGAACGAGGTCGCGCCCTTCGGCGGCGTGAAGCAGTCGGGGCTGGGACGCGAGGGTTCGAAGTACGGCGTCGAGGACTTCCTCGAGATCAAGTACGTCTGCCTTGCCGGGATTCAGTAGCGGTGGGGAGTGAGGCTGGCCAAAGGCTTTGGAATCGCCGATGAACGCCGATGCCCCGCCGATTGCCGCCGATAGGAAAACAATGAGAATGAAAATCAGGAAATCGACGTTTCCGCGTTTCGACAGCGTTGGCCCTTTTCCCGAATCAACTGTAATTCATCGGCGGCAATCGGCGGGGCATCGGCGTTCATCGGCGTTCCAAAGAATTGCGTTCGCATCACTCGTCATCGCGGCCTCACTCTCCGCGCAAGCGCAAGTAACGCAAACGCAGCCCGAGCCGCCCACCGGCGTAACGCAGAAGACGCTCGCCACGGCCAAGCGCGAGATGGTCGCCGCCGGTCACCCGCTCGCGGTCGATGCGGGCCTCGCGATGCTGGCGAAGGGCGGCAGCGCCGTCGATGCGATGATCGCGACGCAGCTCGTGCTCACCCTGGTGGAGCCGCAGTCCTCCGGGCTCGGCGGCGGCGCCTACCTTCTTTACCACGACGCCCGGGCGAAGCGGACGCTCGCCTACGATGCGCGCGAAACGGCGCCCTCGGGTGCCACGCCGGCGCTCTTCCTGGGTGCGGACGGCAAGGCGATGCCCTTCCGCAGCGCGGTGGTCGGCGGACGCTCGGTCGGCGTGCCCGGCGTGCCACGCCTGCTCGAGATGGCGCACGCGCGACACGGCAAGCTTGCATGGGCCACGCTGTTCGAGCCGGCCATCGTGATCGCCGAGAAGGGTTTCGCCATCAGCAGGCGCCTGCACGGCCACATAGGCGAGCGCAAGGACATGGCCGCGAATCCCGTGCTGCGCGAGCTCTACTTCATGGCGGACGGCGCGCCGAAGCCGGCGGGAACCATCCTGCGCAACCCCGAGGCCGCAAAGACGCTGCGCCTGCTCGCCGCCAGGGGTGCGGACGCGTTCTACACGGGCGAAGTGGCAGCGGACATCGTCGCGACCGTCCGTGGCCACGCCAATCCCGGGTCGATGACCCTCGAGGACCTCGCCGGCTACCGCGTGCGCGATGCCGAGCCGTTGTGCGCGCCCTACCGCGGCTGGCGGCTGTGCGGGATGCCGCCGTCCTCGTCCGGCGGGATCGCGGTGCTGCAGATCCTGGGCATGCTGGCGCACTTCGACCTGGCGAGCGTGCGCCCGCAATCGGCGCAGGCGGTCCACCTGCTCGCCGAGGCGGGCCGCCTCGCCTTCGCGGACCGCAATCGCTACGTGGGAGATGACCGCTTCGTGGACGTACCCGCGGCTGGCCTGGTCGATGCGCGCTACCTCGCCGATCGCGCGAAGCTGATCCGCCCCGACAAGTCCATGGGCAAGGCGGAGCCCGGGGTGCCGCCGGGGCTGAAGGTGGCGCTGGCCGACGACCCGGTGGACGAGGTTGCCGGCACTACCAACATCGCCATCGTCGACCGCTGGGGCAATGCGGTGGCGATGACGACCACCATCGAGGCCGTTTTCGGCAGCCGCCTCATGGTGCGCGGCTTCATGCTCAACAACCAGCTCACGGACTTCAACTTCCTGCCCGTCGAGGGCGGACTCGCCGTGGCCAACGCCGTTGCCCCCGGCAAGCGGCCGCGCAGTTCGATGGCGCCCTTCCTGGTCTACGACGCCGCCGGCGCCGTCGAGATGGCGGTCGGCAGCCCCGGGGGCAGCCTGATCATCAACTACGTGGCGAAGGCGCTCGTCGCGACCCTCGACTGGAAGCTCGACATGCAGGCCGCCATTGCGCTCCCCAACATGGGCAGCCGCAACGGGCCCACCGAAATCGAGAAGGGCACGGAACTCGAGACGACCCTCGCGACTCTGAAGGCGATGGGTCACGATCCCCGCGCCATCGACATGCCCAGCGGACTGCAGGGCATACGCCGCACGAAGTCCGGCTGGGAAGGCGGGGCCGACCCACGCCGCGAGGGCGTCGCGCGCGGCCGCTAGGCCCGTTGCCGCCCTTCCGGCAGTACCGATCCCTCACTGAAAGGAAATTTCTTGAAGAAGCTCGCTGCTGCAGTCGCTCTTGCACTCACCTCCCTCTCCGCCCACGCGCAGGCCCAGACGCCGCCCGCACCCGCGCCGGCGGAAATCAAGGATCTTGTCACCAAGGACACCAAGGTCGGGGAGGGCAAGCTGGCCGAAGCCGGCAAGGCGGTCTCCGTGCACTACACCGGCTGGCTCTACGATCCGGCCGCGCCAGACCAGAAGGGCAAGAAGTTCGATTCCTCCGTCGACCGCGGTCCGCCCTTCGGCTTCATGCTCGGCGCGGGCAAGGTGATCAAGGGCTGGGAGCACGGTGTGGTCGGCATGAAGGAGGGCGGCAGGCGCACCCTGATCATTCCGCCGTGGCTGGGCTACGGCGAGCGCGGCGCGGGCGGCGTGATCCCGCCCAACGCAACCCTCCTCTTCGACGTCGAACTGCTCAAGATTCTGAACTGAGGGAGGCACCATGCAGGTCACGAGCACCAGCTTCAGGGACGGCGGCGTCATTCCCGCCGAGCACGCGTTCTGCGCGATGGATGCGAAGACGCACGCCACGCTGTCGCAGAACCGCAACCCGCAGCTCGCCTGGAGCGGGGCGCCGGCGGGCACGCGGTCCTTCGCGATCGTCTGCCACGATCCGGACGTGCCCAGCAAGGGCGACGACGTCAACCAGGAAGGACGCACGGTGCCGGCCTCATTGCCGCGCGTCGATTTCTTCCACTGGATCCTCGTGGACCTCCCGGCAAACGTCACGTCGATCGCGGCAGGCGAGTTCGCCTCGAGCGTGACGGCGCGCGGAAAGCCGGGCCCCGCGGCGGCGCACGGCGCGCGCCAGGGCATCAACGACTACACCGGCTGGTTCGCCACCGACAAGGACATGTCCGGCAACTACTACGGTTACGACGGCCCGTGCCCGCCGTGGAACGACGCGATCCCGCACCACTACGTGTTCACCGTGTTCGCGCTCGACGTGGCGAAGCTTGCGGTCGACGGTGCCTTCACCGGCGCGCAGGCGCGCCAGGCGATGCAGGGACACGTCCTCGCCCAGGCCGCGATCACCGGCCGCTACACCCTCAACCCTTCCGTCAGGCTTTGAGGAAAAAGGGGCCAGGCTCGAATTTCGTCAAGGGCACTCCCGTGGCAATAGGCATCCTGGTCATCGGCGACGAGATCCTGTCGGGCAAACGGCAGGACAAGCATTTCGCCAAGGCGATCGAGATCCTCGGCAAGCGTGGCCTCGAGCTCGACTGGGCCGAGTACCTCGGCGACGACCCGGCGCGCATCACGGCCACCCTCCGGCGCACGTTCGCGACCGGCGATGTCGTCTTCTCCTTCGGCGGAATAGGGGCGACCCCCGACGACCACACGCGCCAATGCGCGGCCGCGGCGCTGGGCCGGCCGCTTGCCCGCCATCCCGAGGCCGTGAAGGAGATCGAGGAGCGCTTCGGCGAGCGCGCCTACCCGAAGCGCGTGCTGATGGCCGAGTTTCCCGAGGGGGCGGACATCGTGCCCAATCCCGTGAACCGCATCGCCGGGTTCAGCGTCGGCACGCACTATTTCCTGCCCGGCTTCCCGGAGATGGCGTGGGCGATGATGGAATGGGCGCTGGACACGAATCACCGCGCGCTCTTCCGCGAGCGCCTGCCCTTCGAGGAGGCGATCATCGTGAACGGTGCGGGGGAGTCGGACCTCCTCGAGATCATGAATGCCGTGGTGAAGGACTATCCGGAGCTGAAGCTCTCGAGCCTGCCGACATGGTCGGGCAGCGGCGCCCGGCGCATCGAACTCGCCGTGCGCGGCGATGCGGGGCGGGTAGCCGTCGCGATGGGCTGGGTGCGTGCGGAGATCGCGAAGCTCGGCTACGCGTTCACGGATCGGCCCCCGAAGCAGGCCCCGGCGGCAACGTGATCCGCGGCATGCGCATCGCCTGGCGCGCGACGATGCTCACGATGTCGGCACTGCTCGCCATGCCGGCGGCTGCCGATGAAGCGGCGGCGTGGGCGGCATTGCGCGCAGGCGGACATGTCGCGCTGATGCGCCACGCCTCCACCGAGCCGGGCCTCGGCGATCCTCCAGGCTACAAGCTCGACGACTGCGCCACGCAGCGCAACCTTTCCGCGCAGGGCCGCGAGGAGGCGCGCCGCATCGGCGAGAAGCTGCGCAAGGAAGGCGTGGCGGTGGAGAAGGTCTACACCAGCCCGTGGTGCCGCTGCCGCGACACGGCACGCGAGGCCTTCGGCAAGGCGGACGACTGGGAGGCGCTTTCCAGCTTCTTCGACGATCGCAGCCGCGCCCCCGGCCTCACCGAGCGGGTGAAGAACCGCATCGGCACGTACTCGACGCGCAAGCCGAAGGCAACGGTGGTGATGGTGACCCACAACGTCAACATCGCGGCGCTCACGAATGTCGCCGCCGGCACGGGCGAAATCGTCGTGGTGCGGCCGGACGGGTGCTGCGGGCTGAAGGTCGTCGGGCAGATACGTCTGCGCTGACGCGCGAACCGCGGCCGAAGGGGACGCTACCCTTCACTGGGTAGCGTCCCCTTCCGTACCTAGTTGCAGACCGGCGTCGGGCTGGAAATGACGAGCCGCGTGATCGCCTTGGTGACCGGCGCGCCGTCGACGGTGTAGGTGAGCGTGCCGTGCTCGCCGTCGGCGAAGACGAAGCGCATCGTTCCCACGGTCGTCATGTTGGCTTCCGTGATCGGCGTGAAGGGGTTGGCGTTGAAGGGCGGCCCGGAGGCGCGGTAGAGGGTGCCTTGGTAGGAACCGTCACCCTGGCGCACCCCGCCGGACATCACCAGCCACAGGTCGCGGCCGCTCGCGTCGTAGGTGA
>CAZOIB010000081.1:0-3894 GCA_964579785.1 uncultured Lysobacter sp.
TTCGACCTGGGCTGGCTCTACATCCGCCTGCTCTCCGCCGTGGGCCTGGCGCACGCGAAGAAGCTGCCGCCCAAGGTGCGCCTCGACCCCTCCAAGGCCGTGGTGGACGCGCAGACGCTGCAGGCCATCGCCACCAATCGCTACGAGGTGCTGGCCAAGTACGCCAAGTCGATGAAGGCGGCGTGGAACGAGGAAGTCGCCCGGTTGCGCGAGAAGAAGGTGCTCGCCGATGGCGCGGAAGCCAGGCGCCTGCGCCTCGCCATCATGCGCGGCAGGGTCCAGTCGGCGCAGGAGCGCGAGGCGGTGGCGCGCGCCCTCGCATCCAGCCCGCGGCTCGCCACCTGGTACCGGATGCGCGAGGAGCTCGCCAAGACTTGGGAGCGCTCCACGCTCTCGACGGAGCAGCTGGTGCAGCAGCTGCGCGACTGGTGCGATCGCGCCGAGGCGAGCGGCATCGAGGCCCTCGCGGAATTCTCGCAGGGGCTGCGGCGCTACGCCGCGGCCTGACGCGCGGTGCCGGACACGGTGTCAGACACGGCGTCTGACGCCCGGGGCAAGGCGCTCGTCTTCGGGGCGAGCGGATACATCGGCAGCCATCTCGTTCCCGCGCTCGCCGCACGCGGCTGGCGCGTGCGCGCGGCGGCGCGCAACCTCAAGGTTCTCGAAGCGCGCGGCTGGGCCGGCGTGGAGCTCGCCTCCGCCGACGCGCTGAAGCCGGAGACGCTGACCGGAGCATTGGCCGGCATCGACGTCGCCTACTACCTCGTGCACTCGATGGCCGCCGGGCCCGCTTTCGGACGGCTGGACCTGGCGGCGGCGGACAATTTCGCAAGCGCGGCCGCGGCGGCCGGCGTGAAGCGCATCGTGTATCTCGGCGGTCTCGTCCCGGAGGGCGCCGATTCCGAGCATCTCCTTTCGCGGCGCGATACCGGGCGCGAGCTGCGCGCGCATCCCGTCCCGGTGACCGAGATCCGCGCCGGCATCATCGTCGGCCCCGGCTCGGCCGCCTTCGAGGTGATGCGCGACCTCGTGCTGCACCTGCCGGTGATGATCACGCCGCGCTGGGTGCGGGCGAAGTCCCCGCCGATCGCGCTGGCGAACCTCCTGCATTACCTCATCGAGGCACCGCTCGTGCCGGCGATGGCGGGCGGCATCTACGACGCGGCCGGCCCGGAGACCCTCACCTACGAGGAGATGATGCGCACGATCTGCCGCAGCATCGGCCGCCGCGAGCCGTGGATCGTGCCCGTGCCCGTCCTCACGCCGGAGCTCTCCGCGTACTGGCTCAAGTTCGTCACCGCCGTGCCGGCCAACATCGCGCGCGCGTTGATCGGCGGCCTCAAGCACGATTTCGCCGCCGACGACGCGGAGATCCGTGCGCTGGTGCCGCAGGTGCTGCTGGGTTTCGCGGATTCCGTGCGCGCGGCACTTGCGGCCGAGGCCCGGCATGCGGTGGCCGCGCGCTGGACCGAAGGCGCGTTCATGTTCCGCGACTACCGCCCCGACTATGCCTACTACGCGAAACACGCCGGCGGCGAGACCCGCACCGCGGCGAGCGCCCGTTCCCTCTGGCGCATCGTGACGGCGATCGGCGGCGACAACCGCTACTACGCGTACAACTGTCTCTGGACGCTGCGTGAGATCGCCGACTGGCTGGTGGGCGGCATCGGCCTGCATCGCGGGCGCCGCGACCCGGACGAAGTACGCGTCGGCGACGTGATCGACTCCTGGCGCGTGATCGGCGTGGAGCCGGAGCGCCGCCTGACCCTGGCCTTCGGCATGAAGGCCCCGGGCGCGGGCGTGCTGGAATTCGAGATCGAGGAAACGGGTCCGGACGAGCGCCGCATCGCCGTGACCGCCCACTGGCATCCGGCCGGCGTGTGGGGCCTCGTCTACTGGTACGCGATGTTCCCCGCGCACCTCGTTCTCTTCGACGCGCTGGTGAAGGAAATCGCCCGCCGCGCTAACGAACCCGGTTCGTGAACCCGGTTCATCGGCGGTACCAGGTACATGTACCTGGTACCAAAACGAAAACCCCGCCGAGGCGGGGTTTTGCATGGTGCGGTGCCGGAGTGCCGGGCCCTACTTGAGCTTCGTTTCCTTGTAGGTCACGTGCTTGCGGGCCTTGGGGTCGTATTTCATGATTTCCAGCTTTTCCGGCTTGGTCTTCTTGTTCTTGGTGGTCGTGTAGAAGTGACCGGTGCCGGCACTGGACTCGAGCTTGATCTTTTCGCGCATGTCGGGTTCCCCTAGATCACTTCGCCGCGCGCGCGCAGCTCGGCCAGCACGACGTCGATGCCCTTCTTGTCGATGGTGCGCAGGCCGGCGTTCGTGAGGCGCAGCTTCACGTAGCGGTTCTCGCTCTCGACCCAGAGCCTGCGGTACTGGAGGTTGGGCAGGTAGCGGCGCTTGGTCTTGTTGTTGGCATGGGACACGTGGTTGCCCACGATGGGGCCCTTGCCCGTGATTTGGCAGACTCGAGACATGGGGGTGTTCTCCGATCCATCGCCCCGAAAAGCCGGGGCGGAAAGCCGAAGAGTATAGCCTACGCCGGGCATCTCCTTCAACCTGATTTCATTGCCCTTTTCCGCCTAGAGGAGGCCGCGCTCGGCGAACGAGAGGCAGGCCCCGGGGGCGACGATGAAATGGTCGAGCACCTTCACGTCGACGAGCGCGAGGGATTCCGCCAGGGAGCGCGTAAGTGCCTGATCCTGAAAGGAAGGTTCAGCAACTCCCGAAGGGTGGTTGTGCGCCAGGATGACCCCCGCGGCATTGTGTGCGAGTGCCTGCTTCACCACCTCGCGGGGATAGACGCTGGTCTGCGTGAGGGTGCCGCGAAAGAGCTCCTCCGCGGCGAGGACGCGGTTCTGGGCATCGAGGAAGACCGCCCAGAAGACCTCGTGGCCGAGATGCTGCAGGCGCAGGCGCAGGTAGCCGCGAACCGCCATCGGGGAGGCGAGGCTGTCGCGGGCCTGCATCTGCTCGCAGAGGCAGCGTCGCGCGAGCTCCATGGCCACGGCAAACCGGGCGGCGGGCAGAGGCCCGACTCCCGGAACGGCGGCGACCTCCGGTACGGGGGCGGTGAGCAACCGCGACACATGGCCGAAGTGCGCCAGGAGTCCCTGCGCGGCGGCGAGGGCCGGGCGCCCCGGGCGGCTGGTGCGCAGCATGAGTGCGACGAGTTCGGCATCCGTCAGGACGGCCGGGCCATGCGCGGCAAGGCGCTCGTGGGTCCGGCCGGCGGCGGGCCATGGGGCATGGGCCATGGGTGACAACTCTCTCTAGTAGAATCGGCGGATGGAAACGTCCGGGAAGCACCGCGTTCTGCTGGGAGTGACGGGAGGCATCGCCGCCTACAAGGTGGCGGAACTCGCGCGGGGGCTCATCCGCAATAACGTCGAAGTGCAGGTCGCGATGACCGAAGCCGGCACGAAATTCGTGACCCCGGCCACTTTCCAGGCCCTCACCGGCCGCGCGGTCGTCACCGACCTCTGGGATGCGAGCTTCGCCAGCAACATGGCGCACATCGAGCTCACGCGCGGCGCCGACGCGATCGTGATCGCCCCGGCCAGCGCCGACTTCCTCGCCAAGGTCGCGCACGGGCTGGCCGACGACCTGCTCTCCACCGCCTGCCTCGCGCGCAACTGCCCGCTGCTGGTGGCCCCCGCGATGAATCGCGAAATGTGGGACAACCCGGCCACGCAGCGCAACCTGAATCTCCTGCGCGCCGACGGCGTCGCCGTCCTCGGACCGGCCGACGGCGACCAGGCGTGCGGCGAAGTGGGCATGGGCCGCATGCTCGAGCCCGAGGAGCTGCTGCAGGCCATCCTCGCGTTCCTGTCCCCGAAGCGCCTCGCGGGACGCAAGGTGCTGGTGACCGCCGGCCCGACCTTC
>CAZOIB010000082.1:0-1700 GCA_964579785.1 uncultured Lysobacter sp.
CCGCAAGCGCGAGAGCCAGCAGGGTGCGGCCCCAGGGCCAGGGGACGACCGTTTCGCGATGGGCTCCCAGCACGGCCAGGAAGGCTGCCAGAAGGGCCAGCACGAGCACCACGGCCGCCAGGCCCAGCCAGAGCGCCGGGCCCCCTTCGAGGGGGCCGCCCTCGCGGAGGGCTCCGGAGGCGGCCACCAGCAGGGCGACCGCCGCCCACAGGGGCGGGCCCGCGATCGGAATCCCGGCCCGCTCGAGGCGGCTGCCGGCCCACGCCCCGAGGAGGCCGCTCAGGGCCGCCAGCAGCGCGCCGGCGGCGAGATCGATGCCCACCGGGGCGCCGGCCCGCACGGCCGCCAGTGCGCGCGGCAGTGCAGGCGCGAGCAGCAACGGGCCGAGGATGCCGGCCGCCACCGTGGAGTGTCGCAGTCGTTTCCGTGCGAGCGCGGTGGCGAGCGCCAGCGGCAGCGCGAGCGTTGCAACGGCCGCGCCGTCGGCCGCCACCAGGCAGAGCATCTGCGCGGGCGGCAGCTCGATGCCTCCGGCGTGGAGGCCGACGGTTTCTGCCGCGCCGAGACACAGCCCCGCGCCGAGCCCGGCCGCGATCCATTCGCGGCCGCGGGCGAGGGGCGGAAGCCAGCGCGGCAGGCGTCCGGGAGCTGCGCTCAAGACCGCCGCGCCGGAGCGCGCGGCGCCGCACGCCTAGGCATCGGGCTCGGCGTCGCTCTCGGTCGCCGCACTCTCCGCGGATTCGCCGTAGGAGTAGCGCGAGTAGGCATCGTAGTAGTAGTAGCGACGGAACGAGCCGGGGCTCACCTGGTTGAACACCAGCCCGCCCACGTGGCGCAGCTCGCGCATGGAGCGCACGACGGCGTCGCGCGGCGTGGCGTCGGCGCGCACCACGAAGAGCACGAAGTCGGCGACCTTGCGCAGGAAGCGCGTGTCGACCACCGGCAGCATCGGCGGAGAGTCGATGAAGACGTAGTCGAAGTCCTTGCGCGCCTGCTCCACCAGCTCGAGGAAGGCGGCATCGGTGATGAGCGCGAGCGGATTGCGCGTCGGTCGGCCCGCGGGCAGGAGCGTCAGGTTCGGAACGCGGGTCTTGATGGCGCACTCGCGGAAGGTCGCGTGTCGGCGCAGCACGTCGACCAGGCCCTTCGCAGGCTTCTCCTTCAGCAGCCGATGCGCCGTCGGGCGCCGCATGTCGGCGTCGATCAGCAGCACGCGCCGCCCGAGGTCGCAGGCGAGGGTGAGCGCCAGGTTCATGCAAGAGAGCGACTTGCCGTCGCCGCGTGCGGCGCTCGTCACCAGCACCACCTGCCGCTCGGCATCTTCCATCAGGATCGGAAGGAAGGCGCGGTACTGCTCCGCCGGCGCGGACTCCGGCGCGGTGTGCACCACCAGGCGTGGATCGACGTCTCCCGTCGGCTTCTCTTCGTAGATTCGCGGGTCGTCGATGCGCGGGATGGAAGCCACCACGGGCAGACCCGTCATGCGCGTCAGGCGCGCCACCGATCGGAACGAGGGGTTGCGGAATCCTGCGATTCCGATGAGCAGCGCCACCATCACGAGGCCGAAGACGACGCCCGCCGGCAGCACGATCAGCGGATTCGGGAAGGATGGCGAACCGGGCACGCGGGCGGGTCGCAGCACGTTGAAGCGCTCGGACTTCTGCGCCTGCTCGAGATTGCGCGCCATGGATGCGGCGAAC
>CAZOIB010000083.1:0-4829 GCA_964579785.1 uncultured Lysobacter sp.
CCCGGAGGCCTGCAAGGGCCCCGCCGGCATCGTCGGTTACTCGCGCGGCGGCTACTACGCGATCCGCCTCGCGGCGAAGCGGCCCGCCGATGTCGCCGCCATCGCGGCCTATGCCGGCCACATGCAGAATCCCAACGCGCCGGAAGGCGACCAGCTCTTCTCCGTCGCGCCGGAAGTCCTCCGGTTGAAGGCGCCAACTCTCTTCCTCGTCGGCGACCAGGACTTCGAGCTGCGCCGCATGAACATCGGGCGTGCGTTCTACTCGCTCTACGAGCGCGGCGTGCCGGTGGAACTGCAGACCTATCCCATGGCGCGGCGGGCATTCGATTTCCGCGCCGATGCCACGCCGGAGGAGAAAGTCGCGGCGAAGCACGCGCGCGAGCGCGTGAAGGCGTGGCTCGCGCGCTGGGTGTGCCCCGCGAAGGCTCGTTGACCCGAATCAACCCGCCTCCGGGGGCGGGTTCGACAATGGCTGGAGGAGCTTTCCAGCCGTGAACGGCCAATTCGACGTTTCCCTTGCCTACCTGACGAGCCTCGCCATCGGCCTGCTGATCGGGCTCGAGCGCGAGCGCCACAAGGAGTCCAAGGCGGGTGTGCGCACCTTCGCGCTCATCGCCATGCTCGGCACGCTTTGTGCGATGCTCGGCGAGCAGACCGCCTCGCCCTGGCTGGTCGTCGCGGGATTGCTCGCCAGCACCGGCGGCATCCTCGCCGCGTACCAGATCGCGCCGACCTCCACGCCGGACGCCGGCACGACGACGGTGGTCACCGCTGCGCTCACGTTCTGCCTGGGTGCGGCGCTGTGGCACGGCAACCGCGAAATCGTGATCGCGGTGGCCATCGTCTCCACCGCATTGCTGCACTACAAGTCGCAGCTCGAGGGCTTCTCGGTGAAGCTCACGTCCACCGACGTCGAGAGCGTGCTGCAGTTCGCGGTGCTCTCGCTCGTGATCCTGCCGGTGGTTCCGAACACGGGCTTCGGCCCCTATGGCGCGCTCAATCCCTACCACCTGTGGATGATGGTCGTCCTCATCTCCGCAGTGAGCCTCGCGGGCTACGTGGCGTGGCGGCTCCTGGGCGGTAAGGGCCCGGTGCTGCTGCTCGGCGCGCTGGGCGGGCTCGTCTCGAGCACCGCGACCACGCTCGTCTACTCGCGCGGCGCGCGCGGCAAGGCCGAGCTGGAGGGCACGGCCGCCACGGTGATCCTGCTGGCGAACCTGGTCGTCCTGCTGCGGCTCTCGGTCCTGGCGGTGGCCGTGATGCCCTCGATCCTGCCGACGATGCTTCCGGTCATGGCTGCGGGTCTCGCCGCCACGCTGCCCATCGCGTGGATCACCTGGCGCAAGCATGCGGACGGAGCGGCCCTGGAGAATCCGGAGCTCACCAACCCGACCGACCTGCCCGTCGCGGTGGGCTTCGGCGTGGCCTACGCGGTGGTCCTGCTGGCTGCCGCGTGGTTGAACGACCTGGCGGGCGTTGCCGGCGTTTACGCGGTGGCGTTGGTGTCGGGGCTCACCGACGTGGACGCCATTTCGCTCTCGTCCTTCCGCCTCTACGGCGACGGACGCGTCACCTCCGCCGGGGCGGTGATGGCGATCGTCGTGGCGCTCTGCTCCAACGCCGCGGTGAAGGCATCGATCGTCTTCGTGGTCGGCGGCAGATCCCTGGGCATGCGCTGCATCACGGGGTTCGGCGCGATGGCGGCGGCCCTCGTTGCCGTCGCCGCGTTCATGCTGACCTGACGGCCCTTCACTTCATCGCATAGAGGCGGATCAGGTCGCCGCGCGACACCACGCCGCGCACCTTGCGTTCGTCGTCGGTCACGATCAGGCGCTTGATGCGGTTGGTGTCCATCATCGTCACCGCCGTGCGCAGCGTTTCGTCCTCGCGGATGGTGATCGGTGGCGTGGTCATGATGTCGTCGACGATCGTGCCCATGCCCTTCCTCGCGCGGCGCTTCCTCACCACGGTCTCCAGCGCGTCGGTGACGTTGCTCTGCTCGAGGTTCATCGCGGAGAGGAAATCGGCCTCGGTGAGGACTCCCGCGAGCCGGTCGTGCACGTCCAGAACCGGCACGCCGCTCACCTTCTTCTGCACCATGAGCGTGGCCGCCGCGGTGAGCGCGCTGCCGGCGTGCACGCACACGACTTCCTTCGTCATCACGTCCCTCACCTTCATCTCGCGCGCGTGGCGCGCGTGCGGGGTGGTATCGAGATCCTTGCCCACGAAGTTCATGTGCGAGGGCAGCAGCGGCACGTTGGGCAGCCGTCCCTTGAGCAGCAGGTTCCAGTACACCCACTGGAAGGCGAGCTTGCCCACGTGGTTCATGTAGCTTTCCTTGAGCAGCGAGAAGGGGCCCACGTGCGCCATCGGGAACGATCCCTCCAGCGGCTCGATGTCGTAGTTGAAGTCGAGCAGCATGGCCTTGTTGTAGCCGGTCTCGATGAAGCAGTTGGCGTGCCCGTCGAAGGTCGGCAGCGCGGGCTTGCCCTCGATCTCGCGCAGCAGGTTCTCGACGATGGTCTCGGCCTCGAAGTGCGCGACCGAGCCCGCCTTGGAGGTCGAGACGTTGGTGTTGTCGCCCAGGAGGTAGATGAAGTCGGCCTTGCGGCTCTTCAACGTGCGCGGGTCGGTGAGCGCGTAGCCGGTGCCGTCGCCGAGATCGGAGTCGTCGATCACCTGCGGACCGAGGTTGGGCGGGATGGCGCACAGCAGGTCGTACTCGAGCGTGCGCCCGTCGTAGGACCGGATCGTTTTCGCCCCGGCATCGACGCTCTCTGCGGCGAAGTCGGCCACCACGTTCACGTTCTTCTGCTTCGCGACCTCGGTGAGCACGCGGTTGGCGTTGGGCTTGGTGAAGGCGCCGGCGTAGGGAGTCACGAGGGTGATGTCGATCGCATCCCGCACGCCCTTCTGCGTGAAGTAGTAGTCGGCGAGGAAGGCGAACTCGATGGGGGCCACCGGGCACTTGATGGGCATGTCGCAGACGTCGATCACCAGACGTCCCTGCGTCATCCGGTCCAGTGCGCCGCGCATCGCCACGGCCCCCTCCAGCGTGTAGAAGGTGTGCACGCCATCCTTGCCCATGGGCTCGGCCAGGCCCTCGATCTCCTCGGGTGCGACGCGGCAGCCGAGGGAGGACACGAGATAGTCGTAGCGCAGCGTCGTGATGCTGGTCTCGACGGTCTTCTTCTCCGCGTCGATGCGCAGGATGTCCGCGGTGAGGAAGTTCACGTTGCGCGGCAGCGGCTCGCCGATGGGGCGCACGATGTCCTTGTGGTTGTCGTGGCCGTACAGCCCGAAGGGAAGGAACAGGAGCCCCGGCTGGTAGACGTGGCTATCCGACCGGTCGACGATCGTGATGACCCACTCCTTCAGGTTCAACTTCTGGCTGAGGAGGTTGGCGATGAGGGCGCCGCCGGTGCCGGCGCCGAGGATGACGACCTGTTTCATGGGGGCCACCGAAAGGGGGAAACGACTCCCATTTTCGGGGCGCGCCGCCGCGGGACCTTGTGCCTCGTCAAGGGCGCGGCGGATGCCGTCGCAGCGGGCGACGGCACCGGGGTTCAGCCTTCCATGCGCGCCTGGAAGACGAGGCCGGCGTGCTCGCGCAGGGCGTGGAAGCGGATGTCCTTCCACAGTTCCTGGGTGACCGTCAGCTCGGCATTGGCCGTTGCGAGGAATGTGGGCGCATCGACCGCGTCGTAGGCGACCCGGTGGCCGTTGGCCTCGATGAAGCGCGCCAGTTCCTTCGGGTCGTCGCACGTGACCCAGCGTGCGATCCGGAACTTCGACGGCGCCATGCGCGCCGGCACGCCGTATTCGTGCTGCAGGCGGTGCGCCACGACCTCGAACTGCAGCTGGCCGACCGCGCCCAGCAGGAGCGTGCCGCCGTGGTGCGGGCGGAAGACCTGGATGGCGCCTTCCTCGCCCAGTTGCGCGAGTCCCAGCTTCAACTGCTTGCTCTTCATGGGGTCGGCGATCTCCACCTGCTGGAAGATCTCCGGCGCGAAGAAGGGCAGTCCCGTGAACTGCAGGCTTTCGCCCTCGGTGAGCGTGTCGCCGAGCTGCAGCGTGCCGTGGTTGGGGATGCCGATGATGTCGCCGGGAAAGGCGAATTCGAGCAGCTCGCGCCGCTGCGAGAGGAAGGACACCACGCTGCCGGGGCGGATCACCTTGGCGTTCCTCGCGACGGTAAGCCGCATGCCGCGCTCGAACTGGCCGGAACAGACGCGCACGAAGGCGATGCGGTCGCGGTGCGCGGGGTCCATGTTGGCCTGGATCTTGAAGACCACGCCGCTGAACTTGCCCTCCTCGGGCCGCACCTCGCGCTGGATGGCGGCGCGGGCGCCCGGCGGCGGCGCCAGTTCGGCGAGCGCGTCGAGGATCTCGTGCACGCCGAAGTTGTTGATGGCCGAGCCGAAGAAGACGGGCGTCTGCTTTCCGGCCAGGAATGCCGCGCGGTCGAACTCGGGGGAAGCGCCCTGCACGAGCTCGATCTCGTTCTTCGCCTGTTCCAGTTCCGTGCCGAAGCGCTCCGCGATCGCGGGCGCCTCGATGTCCGTCACGATCTCGTCGCCCTCGTCGTTGAGGCGGTCGGCGCCGGGCCGGAACACGCGCATGCGCCGGTTGCGCAGGTCATAGACGCCGTGGAAGCGCTTGCCCATGCCCACGGGCCAGGTGAACGGCACGGCCGCCATGCCGAGCGTGGTCTCGATCTCGCCGAGGAGGTCCAGCGGCTCGCGCACCTCGCGGTCCATCTTGTTGATGAAGGTGAGGATGGGCGTGTTGCGTGCGCGGCACACCTCGAGCAGGCGCAGGGTCTGCGC
>CAZOIB010000084.1:0-2298 GCA_964579785.1 uncultured Lysobacter sp.
GCTCGCGCCCGCCTTCGCGCGCCTCCTCGCGGGCTGGAAGGAACAGGGTTACCAGCTGGTCGCCATGCGCGACCTCCTTGCCGGCCTGGAGCGGGCCGCCCTTCCCCTGCATGCGGTCGCCGATGGCACGATTCCCGGCCGCAGCGGTACCCTGGCGCTCCAGGGGGCGGAGTTTCTTCCTTGCCCTTCAACCCCATAGCTTGCGTTTTTCAGGGAACTTAGCCACCATAGGTCGCGGTCAACTCTTTAGGCCCCTGGATGAGCGAACGCAAGGCAGTTCCGGATTTCGAGCTTCCCGCCACAGGCAACCAACGCTTCCGGCTATCGGCCTTCCAGGGCCACCCGCTCATCCTCTACTTCTACCCGAAGGACAACACCCCCGGCTGCACCGACGAGAGCCTGCAGTTCCGCGATCTGCACGCGCAGTTCGTGAAGGCGGGCGTCGCGGTCTTCGGGGTGTCGCGCGACTCGCTCGCCTCGCACGAGAGGTTCAAGCAGAAGTTCGCGTTTCCCTTCGAGCTCCTGTCGGACCCCAACGAGACGGCCTGCGCGATCTTCGGCGTCATGAAGTTGAAGAACATGTACGGCAAGCAGGTGCGCGGCATCGAGCGCAGCACCTTCGCGATCGACGGGGAGGGCCGCATCGCCCGCGAATGGCGCGGCGTGAAGGTTCCCGGTCACGCGCAGGAAGTGCTCGACTTCGCCAAGTCCCTCTGACCGGCCGATTTCCCAACCCTGGCTACAGGCCCTGATGCCCAACGACAACCTGCGTGACTCGCCGCGCTCCCATGCCGGCGAGGCGTCCCCGCACGCCCCGGACACCTCGGAGGCCCCCATGCAACGCAAGCGCGACAGCCACGGCGAAGGCCGGGCGGCCAGGCAATCGGCCGCCGTGAAGCTCTTCGTCCTCGACACCAACGTGCTGATGCACGACCCCACGAGCCTCTTCCGCTTCGAGGAACACGACGTGTACCTGCCCATGGTCACGCTCGAGGAACTGGACGACAACAAGAAGGGCATGAGCGAGGTGGCGCGCAACGCCCGCCAGGCGAGCCGCTTCCTGGACGAGATCGTCTCTTCCGGCATGGGCGACATCGAGTCCGGCTTCTCGCTCAAGGGCAAGACGCATGGCGATTCCCTCGGGCGCCTCTTCCTGCAGACCCACGCCGTCACCGTGGAGATCCCCGACTCCGTCGCCTCGCAGAAGGCGGACAACGTGATCCTCGGCGTGGCGATGCACCTGAAGCAGCGCCAACCGAAGCGCCAGGTCGTGCTGGTGTCCAAGGACATCAACATGCGCATCAAGGCGCATGCGATCGGGCTCGCGGCCGAGGACTACTTCAACGACAAGGTGCTCGAGGACACCGACCTCCTCTACACCGGCATGGAGGGCCTTCCCGAGGACTTCTGGGACAAGCACGGCAAGGATGTCGAGAGCTGGCAGGAACACGGCCGCACGCTCTACCGCGTGAAGGGTCCGCTGTGTCCCTCGCTCCTGGTGAACGAGTTCGTCTTCCACGAGGGCGACCGCCCCTTCTACGCCATCGTCAAGGACGTGAAGGGCAAGGTCGCCACCCTCCAGACGCTCAAGGACTATTCGCACCACAAGAACAACGTCTGGGGCATCACCTCGCGCAACCGCGAGCAGAACTTCGCCCTGAACCTGCTCATGGACCCCGAGGTCGACTTCGTGACGCTGCTGGGCCAGGCGGGAACCGGCAAGACGCTCCTCACGCTCGCCTCCGGCCTCATGCAGACGCTGGAATACAAGGTCTACAGCGAGATCATCATGACGCGGGTCACCGTTCCCGTCGGCGAGGACATCGGCTTCCTGCCCGGCACCGAGGAGGAGAAGATGACGCCCTGGATGGGCGCGCTCGAGGACAACCTCGATGTCCTGATGAAGACCGACGACGAGGCCGGCGACTGGGGACGCGCCGCGACCGCGGACCTGATCCGCTCCCGCATCAAGGTGAAGAGCCTGAACTTCATGCGCGGCAGGACCTTCATCAACAAGTACCTCATCATCGACGAGGCGCAGAACCTGACGCCCAAGCAGATGAAGACGCTCATCACGCGCGCCGGTCCCGGAACGAAGGTCGTTTGCCTGGGCAACATCGCCCAGATCGACACGCCCTACCTCACCGAGGGCTCGTCCGGACTTACCTACGTGGTGGATCGCTTCAAGGGCTGGGGGCACAGCGGGCACATCACGCTCACCCGCGGCGAACGCTCGCGCCTCGCCGATCACGCCGCCGAGGTACTCTGACCACCCTCACCCCCGACCCCTCTCCCAAG
>CAZOIB010000085.1:0-5536 GCA_964579785.1 uncultured Lysobacter sp.
GCCGAGCGCCGCGACGATCAACGCACCGACGATTCTGCTGAACATGGGCGGGTTCCTCCTCCTCGTCCTAGTAACATTGAATTATGACGCAGACCTCTCTCCCGCACGCCGGCCGTTCCGCAATCGTCACCGGGTCCGGCCGCAACATCGGGCGCGCCGTCGCCCTCGCACTGGCGGCCGGCGGCGCCAGTGTGGTCGTCAACGGCCACCGCGACCGCGCCGCCGTCGACGCCGTGGTGAAGGAAATTGCAGACGCGGGCGGCCGGGCCATCGGCGTGATGGCCGACGTCTCGAAGCACGAGGAGGTCGCCGCGCTGGTCCGGGCCGGGGCCGATGCCTTCGGCTCGGTGGACATCGTCGTCTCGAACGTCGGCATGCGCCGCATGCAGCCCTTCCTCGAGATCGGCCTCGAAGACTGGGACGCGGTGCTGGCGACCAACCTCACGCCGGCGTTCTACCTCGCGCGCAACGCCATTCCCCACATGCAGAAGCGCAAGTGGGGCCGGCTCATCCTCGTCTCCGGCTTCGACGGCTTCTGGGGCCAGGTGACGCAGCGCGCGCACAATATTGCCGCCAAGGCGGGACTGCACGGCCTCGCCAAGGCGCTCGCCCGCGAGTTCGGTCCCGACGGCATCACCGCCAACACGGTGGCGCCGGGCGCGATCGACACCGTGCGCGACTGGTCGCAGTACAAGCACCAGCCCAAGGAGAAGATCGCGGCGGAGATCCCGCTGGGCCGCTTCGGCCACGTGAACGAGGTCGCCGCGGCCTGCAGCTTCCTCGCGGGCGACGGCGGCGGATTCACCTCGGGACAGGTGATCCACGTCAACGGCGGGCACTACATGTACTGATCAGCGCGGCGCGGCGTTGACGTAGCGCGCCTCGAAATCCGCCGTCGCGAGCGGCGCGGCGAAGAAGTGGCCCTGCCCCTCCTCGCAGCCGTGCTCGCGCAGCCAGGCCACCTGCCGGTCCGTCTCCACGCCCTCGGCGATCACCCGCATGCCCAGGCCGTGCGCGAGCCCGATGATGGCCGAGGCGATGGCGCCGCTCTCCCCGTCGTCGGGCAGTTCGGTCACGAACGAGCGGTCGATCTTCAGCTTGTCCACCGGGAAACGCTTCAGGTACGACAGGCTGGAGTAGCCGGTGCCGAAATCGTCGACCGAGAGGCGCACGCCCAGCTTGCCCAGGGCGTTCAACGTCGCCACCACGTCCTCGAAGCCGCCCATGATGACGCTCTCAGTCACTTCCAGTTCCAGGAGCGAGGCCGGCAGGCCCGCATCGGCCAGGGCGCGCTCGACCGTGCCGACGTAGGCGGGATCGCGGAACTGGATGGAGGAGACGTTGACGCCGACGCGCCCGGTCTCCATGCCCATCTTGCGCCAGCGGGCACGGGCCCGGCAGGCCTCTCGCAGCACCCAGTCGCCCAGCGAGACGATGATGCCGGAGTCCTCCGCCACCGGGATGAACTCCGCGGGATTCATGGCCCCGCGCGTCGGGTGGCGCCAGCGCACCAGCGCCTCGCAGCCGGCGAGCCGGCCGGTCGCGAGGTCGATCTGCGGGTGGTAGGCGAGCCAGAGCTGCTCGGCGGGCACCGCGCGGCGCAGGTCGTTCTCCATCTCCAGCCGCCAGGTGGCGCGCTGCGTCATCTCGACGGAATGGAAGCGGAAGCAGTCGCGCCCGGCATCCTTGGCGGCGTACATCGCCGCGTCGGAGTTCTGCAGCAGGACGTCGAAGCTGTCGCCGTTCTCCGGGGACACCGCCACGCCGATGGAGCAGGTCAGGCGCAGTTCGTGGCTGCCGATGACGAAGGGCCGGCGCATCGCCTCGACGAGCTTGGCGGCGATGCGCGCGGCGTCCTCCAGCTCGGCCAGGTCGGCGAGCAGGATCGCGAACTCGTCGCCCCCCTGCCGGCCGACGAGGTCGGCCGCGCGAAGCGTCGTGAGCAGCCGCGTCGCGCAGCTGCGCAGCAGCTCGTCGCCGGCGACGTGGCCGAGCGAATCGTTGACGTTCTTGAAGCGGTCCAGGTCGAGGAAAAGCAGCGCCACGCGCCGGCCGTCGCGCTTCGCCCGCACGATCGCCGCGGCGACGCGTTCGCTCATCAACGCGCGGTTGGGCAGGTCCGTGAGGAGGTCGTGGTAGGCGAGGTGCCGGATGCGCTGCTCGGCGGCCTTGCGCTCGCTGATGTCCACGAAGGACATGGCGTAGTTCAGCGCGCGACCGTTGCCGCCCCGCACCGCGGACAGCGTCATGAAGGCGGGGAAGAGGTCGCCGTTGGAGCGCGCCTGCCACATCTCGCCTTCCCAGTAGCCGCGCTCCTCCGCGGTGGCGAACACGCGCTGGAAGAAGCCCGGGTCGTGGCGCGTCGAGGCGAGGAAGGCGGCCTTGCGGCCGATCGCCTGCTGGCGGGTGTAGCCGGTGAGGCGCTCGAAGGCCGCGTTCACCTGCAGGATGGCGCCCTCGGCGTCCGTCATCATCATGCCCTGGATGCTCGCCTCGAAGGCCGCGGCCGCCAGGCGCACCTGCGCTTCGGCGGCGCGCCGCTTCATGTGCTGCCGGTAGGCGATGAACGCGACCAGCGCGTAGCCGGCGACGATCAGCCAGGCCGCGAGGATCAGCGCATCGAGAAGCTCCCGTCCGCCGGGTCCGTCGAAGACGCTGAGGGCGACCATGCGGATCGGTCCGGCGCCCTCAGGGCGCCAGCCCGGCCTCCCTGAGGTACTTCAGCGCGCCCGGATGCACCAGATCCGCCCTCGGCGCCGCGGGAACGATGTTCTCCGCCCCGCTCTCGCGTGCCTGGGGCAGCGTCTGCGCCAGCGCCTTCTGCGCACCGTGCAGCGCGCGCGCGAGGAGATATCCCTGCTCCTCCGGCAGCCCCGGCCGCGCGAACACGAAGCTCCACGAACCGACCGAGTGGAGGTCGTGGTCCTGGCCGGGATAGGCCCCGGCGGGCAGCGTCACGGCCTTGAGCGACGGCGTCTTGTCGAGGATCCGCCGGATCTCCGCGGCGTCGGGGCCGACGAAGCGGCCACCGGCCTTCGCCATTGCCGTGAACGCCGGCCAGCCCACGCCCGCGCCCCAGAGCGCGACGGCACGGCCGTCCGCGATCATGGGCGGTCCGTCCGCGGCTTTCTCGAGGAGGATTTCCCTGACCGGGATTCCCAGCGACGTCAGGACGACGCGCCCCAGCACGGTGATGCCCGAGCCCTGCGTGCCGAGCACGACCGCCTGGTCCCTGAGGTCGGCGATGCGGCGAATGGCGCTGTCCTTCGGGACGATGAACATCCCGGGCGAGGAGTACATCGCCGCGACGATGCGCAGCTGCGTGCCGGGCTTCGCGAGCGCCTCGCTCGCCAGTTCGCCCGCCACCAGGCCGATGTCGATCTTCCCCGCTTCCAGGAGCGGCACGTTCTCGGTGCTGCCCTTGGTGTTGCGCGTCCGGATCTGCAGGCGCGGGTCCTGCGCATTCAGCGCCGCCGCGTAGGCGTCGCCCCAGACCGGAAATCCGCCGCCGGGGGTCGCCGTGCCGAGGACGAGGCTCACGAGGATCTCCTTCATGCCGCCGAGGCGGGGATCATTGCACGAAGGCCGGCGCCTTCGGGAGCGACGCGTGCTGCTCCTTGTCGTGCGTGACCCAGAGCTCGGCCCCGGTCTGCGCGGCGAAGGCCTTCATCGCGTCGATGCTGCGCTGGCTCATCGCGACGTTGAAGTTGAACGAGGGCACGACGCGGTTCTCCCAACTGTAGACGAGGTGCACCATGTCTCCCGAGAGGATGACCGGCCCGCGCCTGGGCAGCCGCACGAAGAGCGACTGGTGCCCCGGCGTGTGGCCGGGCGTGGGCTTGATCACCACCGAGCCGTCGCCGAAGACGTCGTGGTCGCCGCCGAGCTTCACCGCCTTCGCGCCGCGCAGCTTCTCGAAGTTGCCGGGAATGAAGTTGTACTTCTGCGGCTCGGCGCCGAACACCGCGTCATACTCCGCCTGCTGCATGTAGAGCGTGGAGGCGGCGAAGAGGTTGGCGTTTCCCGAGTGGTCGCCGTGCGAGTGCGACATGGCGAAGTGCGCGATGTCGGCCGGCGCGACGCCGATTTCCCTCAGCGACTCGGCGAGCGGCTTCTTCATGAAGGCGGTAATCGGCGCGCTGGGGCCCGCGCTGAAGCCGTTGGGCATCGCCGCGTAGCGGTCCGGGTTGCCGGTGTCCCAGAGCATCCAGCCTTTCGCGTGGCGGATGAGGTAGCAGTGGTCGCTGAAGACGTGGGCCTTGCCGACGTTGACGCCGGGCGTCCAGCGCGACAGGTCCTTCACGTGGTTCTCGCCGCATTCGATCACGTAGATGCGCTCGACCGCGGGCGGGCGGTTCTCCGTTCCCGCGCAGGCGGCAAGCAGCGCGGCCGCAAGGACCGCCAGGGTCTTCTGCCTCATCTCCCCTCCCCCTCGAAGAAGTTCAGCCCAGCGTCGGCATGTTGAAGCCCGGCGCGGGCGTGTCCTGGTGCGGCCAGCGCGTGGTCACGACCTTCGTCCGGGTGTAGAACTTGACGCCCTCGACGCCGTGCACGTGCAGGTCGCCGAAGAGGGAGTTCTTCCAGCCGCCGAAGGAATAGAACGCCACCGGTACCGGGATCGGCACGTTGATGCCGACCATGCCGACCTGGATCTCGTTCTCGAAGCGCCGCGCCGCGCCGCCGGACTCGGTGAAGATCGCGGTGCCGTTGGCATAGGGATTGCCGTTGACGAGCGCGATGGCTTCCTCGAGCGTCTTCACGCGCAGCACCACCAGCACCGGGCCGAAGATCTCGTTCTTGTAGACCTCCATCTCGGGCTTCACGTGGTCGAACAGCGTGGTGCCGAGGAAGAAGCCCTCCTTCAGCGGCGGCGTGCCGCCGTCGAGCACCGTGGCCGCGCCCTCGGCCTTGCCCTTGCTGATGAACGAGGCGACCTTGTCGCGGTGCTCGGCGGTGACGAGCGGCCCCATGTCCATGCCCTCGCGGTCGCCCGGCCCGATCTTGATCGCCTGCGCCTTCTTCTTCAGCAGCGCGACGATGGGATCGGCGGCCGCGCCCACCGCGACGACCGCGGAGATCGCCATGCAGCGCTCGCCCGCCGAGCCGTAGGCGGCGCCGATCAGCGCGTCGGCCGCGAATTCCATGTCGGCGTCGGGCAGCACCACGGCGTGGTTCTTCGCCCCGCCCAGGGCCTGCACCCGCTTGCCGTTGCGCGCGCAGGTTTCGTAGATGTACTTCGCGATCGGCGTCGAGCCGACGAAGGAAACGGCGTGGATGCCCGGGTGCGCGAGGATCGCGTCGACCGCGGTCTTGTCGCCGTGCACGACGTTGAACACGCCGTCGGGCAGGCCGGCCTCCTTGAGGAGCTCGGCCATCCGCAGCGAGGCCGAGGGCACCTTCTCCGAGGGCTTCAGGATGAAGGTGTTGCCGCAGGCGATCGCCACCGGGAACATCCACAGCGGCACCATCGCCGGGAAGTTGAACGGCGTGATCCCGGCGCAGACGCCCACCGCCTGGCGCACCGTGTGCGTGTCGA